>JBGTMW010000349.1:0-4012 GCA_041743365.1 Gemmatimonadaceae bacterium | reverse complement strand
GGCTTCGAAGCTTCGAGGCTGAAAGCCGGCTGCTTGAGCCAACAGCATCAGGCGATGCTGCCGAGCAGTTTTCACACGCTCTCAGCTCCAAGCTGATGTTGCCGATCAGTTTTCACTATCAGCATACCGGTACGGTTCCTGCCTCCTCGGCCTCCATGCCGAAGGCCGTGACGAAGGCGCGTGCCCGGGCGATCCTTACAGACCGCTTCGGGCACGAGGATTTTCAGCAGGGGCAGTGGGAGCCCATTCGCGCCGTACTGGAGGGACGCGACACAGTCGTCGTCATGCCGACGGGAAGCGGGAAGTCACTCATCTACCAGTTTCCCGCGCTGATGCTGCCGGGGCTCACCGTGGTCGTGAGCCCGCTGATCGCCCTCATGAAGGATCAGCAGGACAAGCTGGTGGCTCAGGGAGTCGACGTGCTTGCGATGCATTCGCACCTCACCGGGGCAGAGTCCCGGGAGGCGCACCGACAGATCGAGGACGGGGAGGGCGCGATACTCTACCTCACTCCCGAGCGCTTCAAGGACAGGGAGTTCTTCGACCGACTGCTAACCCGCACGGTCAGCCTGTTCGTCGTCGATGAAGCGCATTGCGTGAGCCAGTGGGGCCACGATTTCCGCCCCGACTACCTCGTACTCGGCTCCATCGCGAAACGCCTTGGCCGCCCGCCGATCCTCGCACTCACCGCAACCGCAACCGACGAAGTCCGTCAGGACATCATCCGACAGCTGGGGATGCGCGATGCGTTCATCACAGTCACCGGCTTCGCGCGCCCGAACCTCCGGTTCGAGGTCAGGCGCACCGTGAACGATGCACTCAAGGATGCCGCCGTCGAGGAGATCCTGCGCGACACCACGGGCGCAGGGGTGGTCTACGTCGCCACGGTGAAGGAGGCCGAGCGCATATACAAGCAGTTCCGCGAGCGTTTCGACATCGGGATGTATCACGGAAGGATGGCGGCACCCGATCGCAAGGAGACGCAGGAGCGCTTCATGGCCGGCGAGCTCAAGGCGATCATCGCCACCAACGCCTTCGGCCTCGGCATCGACAAGCAGGACCTCCGCTTCGTCGTCCACTATCACTTCCCCGGCTCCATCGAGTCCTACTACCAGGAAGCCGGACGCGCAGGCCGGGACGGCGATCCCGCGGTGTGCACGATTCTCTACCGCGTCGAGGACAAGCGAATCCAGTCCTACTTCCTCGGCGGCAAATACCCCGAGGTCGAGGAGGCGGCGAAGGTAGCTCTCGTGCTCGAACAGTATCCCGTGAGTACTTCTGTGCCGCTCGTGGACATCGCCGAGCAGGCCGGAGTGCCGACGAGAAAGGCCCGGATCGTCTTCGGGCTTCTCAAGCGTCACGGACTGGTGCG
Organism: Gemmatimonadaceae bacterium; assembly: GCA_041743365.1. Classification (GTDB taxonomy): domain Bacteria; phylum Gemmatimonadota; class Gemmatimonadetes; order Gemmatimonadales; family Gemmatimonadaceae; genus JANPKQ01. The sequence goes on along the minus strand of JBGTMW010000349.1, from coordinate 2,640 downwards.
CGAGCATCGCGGCGGCAGCTGGGAGCGTGTGGGCAGCAACCTGACATCGGTCGACCTGAGTGCCGACCTCCTCGACTACGAGGAGCGTCGTGCGAAGGATCAGTCGAAGCTGCGCGCCATCGTTTCGTTCTGTCAGACCACGGGCTGCCGAACGCGCTTCATTCTCGAGCACTTCGGCGAAGAGATGGACGAAGCCTGGGGATGCGAGAACTGCGATGCATGTGACGCCCGGGAGGCGTGGCTGGCGAGGTGAGCATCGCTGCGTGAGGAGTGCAGTCGGGTGCGGCGGGCATCTGCGACGAGGATCGTATCGGATGCTGCGGATGGCACGGATGAAGGTGCCAGGCTTGCGTGCCGAGGTTGGAGTGTAGCGCTCTTCGTCGTTTGATTCTGAAGGCGCAACAATCGCAGCGAATGGCGATCACGAACCAACACGCTCGACTCTGCCCTCTAATCCGTTGAATCCGTTGAATCCGGAAAAGCTTTCGTCGTAGATGCCCGAATCGAATCAGCCGCAGGCGTGTCAGACCCGGCGCGGCTGGCATCTACGACAAGGACTGCATCGGATGCTGCGGATTGCACGGATGAAAGTGCCAGGCTTGCGTGGCGCGGTTGGACTGTTGCGACCTGTTCGGGCCTCGTCGCTTGATTTCTGAAGGCGCAACGGGTGCAGATGCAACCCCTGGATGCCGGCGACGTCGCCCGACCTGGGCCGCTGCGCGCAACCTCCCGGGTGACACCTTCGCCGGCTTCGTGTAGACTGTGAGTGCGTCGCAGCCTCACGGGGCGGCGTCGACGATCATCACTCCTGGAACCTCCAGCGGAGCCCTTACGGAATGGACGTGAACGAGTACCTGAACACGGTCTGGCTCGGCAACAGCCTCCGCGCATGGCTCACGGCACTCGGGATCCTCGCAGCCGGCATCGGGATTCTCGTCGCCCTGAAGATCCTCGTGGTCGGCAAGGTGTTCAAGTTCGCCTCTCGAAGCCCGAACGAGATCGACGACCTGCTCGTGGAGCTCCTCCGGCGGACCAGAGTGTCCGTCCTGATCGTGCTGGTGATCGCCGCCGTCGTGTTCATGGTGCTCGTCGTACCGCTGCCGGCACGCACGTTCTTCAAGTTCATCGCAGTGATCGCGCTGTTCTTCCAGGGGATGGCCTGGGGCAACGGGATCATCTCGTTCTGGACGCAGCGCTACGCAGTCAGGCGTGGCATGACCACCGGACCGAGCGCGGCGACCGTCGGCGCTCTCGTGTTCCTGGTGCGCATCGTGTTGTTCGTGGTGCTGCTGCTCTTCGCGCTCGACAATCTGGGATTCGCGATCGCGCCCCTCATCATGAGCCTCGGCATCGGGGGCATCGCCGTGGCGCTGGCGGTCCAGAACATCCTGGGCGACCTGCTCGCCGCGCTGTCGATCATACTCGACAAGCCGTTCGCGGTGGGTGACTTCATCGTCATCGACACCCACATGGGAACCGTCGAGCACATAGGGCTCAAGTCCACCCGCATTCGAAGCCTCACGGGCGAGCAGGTCATCATAGGCAACGCCGACCTGCTCAAGGCGCGCATCAACAACCACAAGAGGCGCGTGGAGCGCAGATCGGTGTTCACGATCGGTGTGACGTACGACACGACACCGGCAAGTATCCAGCGCATCCCTGTAATCATCCGGGAGGCGGTGGAGCGCCAGGCGCTGACGCGCTTCGATCGCTCCTACTTCAGCAGCTACGGCGACTCCTCGCTGAACTTCGAGACGGTCTACTGGGTGCTCTCTCCGGAGTACAACGTCTTCACCGCCACCCAGCACGCGATCAACCTCGAGATCTTCACGCGCTTCGCCGAGGAGGGGATCCAGTTCGCCTTCCCGACCAGGACGTTGCACATCGCCGGAGGAAGCCTGCGCGAGAGCGATGCGCAGCATCGATGAAGCGATCCGGCGAAGGCTTGACCGGCCCGGGGTCACGGTGATTCCGGTCACATCCGGTCACATCCGGTCGCGGAAGGCACGTCGTTGCGGCGCGGTTCGCAACTTCGTCCCCAAGGAAGCGCGGCTTCTCAACAGATCGCCCGATCGCTCGCGCCAGGAACCCTGGAGGACGAACAATGCGGAAGGACGTGATGGCAGGTGCAGCGGTCGCGGTTCTCGTCGTCGCCGGATTGGTGCTGCGCGGGTCCCCCGAGGGCGCCGCCCGCTTTCCCGGCACCTACCGCTGGGAGCTGATGTACGGCGGCCAGGAGATCACCCTGGAGAAGGACGGACGCGCGCACTACACGATCAACTTCCTCGATGACCGGGACAACCCGAAGACGGAGGTCGCCGACGGACGCTATCGAGTCGCCGGCGACACCGCGTTCATCGGCCTGAAGGAAATGCGGGCACCCAATGCACCCGAGCAGCCCGACACCGAGGCGTCGGTCCACAACCTCGTCATGCTGCTCCGCGACAAGCAGCTGGTGCAGCTCAACTTCTTCGCCGGCTCGGCGCCAGTCTTCGAGCGCAGGTAGCCGCAACTGGGCGGACGGCTCGCGACGCGGCGGGGCAGATCAGCAGTCGAGCTGGCTGGGGCCATCCAACTGCCCCGATCCATGGTATCGCGGGGTGAGCCGCCGCGCGCGTCGCACCTGACGCCGCACCCGGC
>JBGTMW010000348.1:0-3028 GCA_041743365.1 Gemmatimonadaceae bacterium | reverse complement strand
CATTGGCCGAAGGTCGTTAGGTCGACGCGGCCTTAAACCGCACATTGTAGCTTTAGGCCTTCACTCCCAGGGTTACTCGGTTCGCAGCATCTGCAAGGAGACGAATGCCGATCCGCAATGCGATTGCCAGCTCGCCGTCCGTGACCTCGGGCGTCCCTGGCATGGTACCAGAGACTTCTGGGAAGGCCTGCCGACTCGAGACCGATGGCTGAATTGGGCGAATGGAAGTTCGAGCGCGGGGGATGGCTGCAGGTGTACCAGGGCGCCGAACGTGCCGGTTCCGGCTCCGTTACCCTCGCCGTGACGAGTATCGAGGAACAGATATCAGCGGTTCGGGACGCCGGCATGGATCCGGGACAACCGATCATCAGCGAGAAGGTGAAGGTCGTGATGATCAAGGATCCGGATGGGAACAGCATCGCATTCGCCGAAGCGCTCGACCCAACCGTCGCGCAGTAGCGCGTCCCAATCCGTGCCGCGCCTGACACCCGCTGCGGGGGGGGGTTCGACTCGAGCCCACGACATGACTGATCACGATCGACACGCCGAGCTCCCGATCCACCGCGAGGCCGAGGCGGGGCGCGTCCGCCGTGTGCGCGCGATGCTCGATGCCGATCCGACGCTGCTCGAACGGTTCGATCGCTTCGGCGGCACGCCACTGCATCGCGCTGTTGTCGGCCGCTCACGCTCGGTTTTGGCACTGTTGCTCGACAGGGGCGCCGACATTCACGCGCGGTATGGCGCGCACCGCCCACCGTTCACGAGCTATCCCCCTCGACATTCCGAGCCCATCGACGTCGCGATCTGGGGCGGCGCGTGCACTGTTCGGCCGAGCTGGCGCGTCGGGTTGGAGCGTGCGCGTTCGTGGCTGACATCACGCCGCGAGGGCCAGCATCCATGCGACCTGCGAACGGCACGCCTTCTTCTTGATCGCGGCGCCGCGTACGACCTGACGATCGCCGCGGCGCTCGGGGACCAGGAGCGTGTCGTGGCGATGCTCGAGGAGCATCCGTCACGGATCAGCGAGTCACGGCCGAACATGCGCCGTCCGCTCTCGGCGGCTGCCCAGTTCGGCAACGATGCCATCGCCCGCCTGCTGCTCGAGCGGGGTGCAGACCCGACGTGGCCGGATGCCGATGATTCGCCGCGCGGCGCAGCCCTGCATGCGGCGGCGAGGGCGGGCAATCGCCACCTGGTCGAGCTGCTGCTGGCGCACGGCGCGGATCCGAACGGCTTCGTCGACTCCGCTGGAAATGCGGTCTATGCCGCGAAGACTGCCGACATCCGCGCTCTGCTCATCGCCCACGGCGGCACGCTCGATCCGTACGACCTGGTCTGGCTCGACGAGGACGATGAAGTGATGCGTCGTGTGACCGCCGATCCTGCATCCGCTCATGCCGGCTGTGGCGGTGTGTTCACCGCAGTGTGCACACGCGGGAAACGCGATCTGCTCATGCGCCTGCTCGACGCTGGCGTTCGCGTCCCCGCAACGCCGGACGGATGCCGATCGTACCTCCTCGAGCAGCCCGACATGCTTCGCCTCCTGCTGCAGCGCGGAGGTCTGCATCCCGATTACACGGACGCAGGCGGATGCACCCTGCTCCACGCCCTGTGTACACGCGACGAGCGTGGGAGGACGATGAAGCATCGGACCAGGTGTGCGGCGGTCCTCCTCGACGCGGGCGCGACGATCTCCGGCATGGACAACGAGGGCGCAACACCACTGGCGTACGCGACGCGCAACAAGCTGCCGGACATGGTCGCATTCCTGCGGCGGAACGGGGCGGAGTAGATCACTGCCGACTTCCAACGCCTATCGGACTGGTCTGCCTGTTCGGGTTCTCAAGCGAGGAAGATGCCATGCGCTTCCGCTTCTTCATCACAATGTGCCTCCTCGGCGGCATAGGCGGGTTTCTGGGGTCCGTAGTCGGTGGATTCTTCGGCTCCCGCGCGCTCTTCATTGGTGGATTCATCGGCGGTTGTCTCATTGCACCCGTGTCGGCCAGGCTCGCGCTCTCGAGACGTTGGATCGCACCGTCGCAGTACTGGACGACAGCACTGGGCGCGGCACTTGGCTTCATCGCAGCAGCAATCGTCGCCGTGAATACACTCTCGAGCCCGATCGGCCCGGTACTCAGCACTGCATTAATCGGAGTGGGCGCACTGGTCGGAAGCCGCCGCCGCCGTGAGACGGCACCTGCCAGGTCGTCAGGAGTTGCTCCGTAGCGCCAGCGCTGACGCCTCCGGCGTTGCTCATTCCGCCACCACATGACTCTCACACCTCCAGACATCCTCGCGCACCCGGACGTCGTCGAATTCCTTTGCTGGCCGTTCGACTTCGAGATGGACCCCGCTACCATTGATCCCCGCGTTGATTTCACGATCGACGGCATTCAGGACTTCGAGATCATTGCCGGAGACGGTTCGGGTAACAGGTTCGTGCTCCTGGGTTCACCTGGCGATCCGACACGTCCCCAGCTGTACGTCGATCACGAATGCTCCGCCGGCGTAATCGGCGCGACGCTCGCCGAGGGAGTGCAGGTCATCGTGACACTCCCGTACTGGCGCGATCTCCTGAAGTTCTCGGGCGGAGGCGACCTCGACGAAATGAGGAGCGCGCACGACATCTTCGAGAGGGAGTTCGAGGATGAAATTCTGGACCTGGTCAAGGATTTCGACCTCGCTGCCGCACGAGCCAGAATTCGATCGGCGCTCGCGCTTCCTCCGTTGCAGGATCCGGTTGCCAGTCTGCACGCAAGCGTCACGCGATTCGAAGGTCGCTTCGAGACGACGTTCATCGGGGGTGACACTTGCGAGTCACTGTTCGGGCCGTCGCGTTACGGAGGTGACTAGCGCCTGGACGGCGAGGAGGCCTGGCCGGAGCAGTTGTTCCGCCCTTCGTCCGCCGTTCTCCCCCCCGGCCCCCGGCACGATCCTCGCAAACTCTTCGAGTACGCATGTTGGTCGATCACACACAACGTGCTCCTACCTCACCTCGCCCTCCGGAGAGTCGCATGAGCACGCTCCT
>JBGTMW010000347.1:0-8642 GCA_041743365.1 Gemmatimonadaceae bacterium | reverse complement strand
ATTCCGCGCGTCGCCTTTCATCGTTCAGCGTGATCCGCCAGCCGCGCGCAGCGGAAGCTCGAATTGACCCTGGCGCGTCGCGGGGTCGCTCTGGGAGCCGAGCAGATGCGCTGTCTGGTGATAAAAGTGCAGGGTATGGATCGGAGCCATGAAGCTGTTCTCCCCGGCACGGACGATGGCGATCGCCTCTTCGCGAACACGCCTGGGCAGTGCACCCGCAAGCGGATGCTCGAGGAGCCGGAGAATCTCGTCTCCGTTCCTCGCCAGCAGCGCCGTACAGAGCATGTCCAGGTAGGCGAGCATCCGCGGTCTCCGTATTTATGCCTTTTGTACATATTGCAACTAATACACGGGGGCGCGCAATAGGGGTTCGGTAACGGTTCGGTATTCGGCGATTGTTGCCACCCAGCCCCGGGGAGCCTCTTCTCGTGGGAGGATCAGCTATCAATACGGACAGCCGAGCCACGCGGTGCGTCACTGCCCCTGACGCCGTCACCGTGTCGAACAGGCTTTTCGAGCGGGCCACGCACGGCGCGGCAGTGCGCCGCATGTCTGAGCGAGCAGCTAGCCGAGCAGCTCGAACCGCACTCCGCGGCGCGTTGACCGACGCCTGCGAGGCGCGTAGCGGAACAGCTGAGCGGGGCGGCCCCGTCCCTCGCTTCGCCACTCTTCTGTAGGCTCAACCAGCCACGCGCCCTGAAGGGCGCGCCTGAAGCTCGCCTTGTGCAGGCGCCGGCCGAGCAGCAGCTCGTACATTCCCTGTAGCTCGCTCAGCGTGAAGGTCGCCGGCAGAAGCCGAAACGCGATTGGCGCCTGGTCGAGGCGATCTCTCACCCTCTCAAACGCCGCGTCGACGATAGCGCGTTGGCGAGCTGCCAGCACGGGAAGATCGGTCGTTGGAAACCACGCTGCGACACCGCCAACGGGTGCGGGTACGCCCAGCGGGACGAGGGCGACGTAGCCTACTGAAAGCTCCACCTCGGCCGGATGACGACGACCATCGCTGAACGCCCCTATCTGTTCGATCCAGCTCGGCGCCGAGCCCAGCGCGCTGTGGGCGAGGCGTTCGGCGGCTGAATCGAGGGTCTCTTCCGTCTTGAGCGAATCGTGGGGGACGATCCACTTTTCGCGCGTGCGCGGATCGCCGGAGCGGATGAGGAGGACAGCGAGTTGCTTCCCGTGAGGCGTCAGCAGAGCCACATCGACGGAGAAGCCTGCGCGGCGGGTCGGCGTTTTTGCCGGAGAGGTGGTCGGACGGTCGCGCATGACGCGCGAATTAGTCACCAAACGTCACTAATGTCAAGCCCTCGTTCAGATATTAGTGATGGTGTGATACTATTTCATCCTTTGGGTTCGCGCGGCGACTATATAGCTCTCCTCGGTCGCGACGTCAACGAACAAAAATCATGCAGCCGGCGCACGACGGATGCTGTCCTCTCGATCAGCCGCCGCGACGGATTCCGCTGCCAAGCAGCGCAACAGGGGGAATCGCTATCGGTAGCGTGCCCTGAATGGGCGTGACACCGAGAAGCGCTCGTGCCGCGGCCTGCTGCGACAGAGGAAAGCCGCTCCACGCGACAAGGTACGCAGGTACCGTGCGCACCTCCTGAAGGAGGTAGGGATTTCCGAGCGACACGAGGATGGGTCGTGCACCACGTGTTGTGAGCCCGCGGATGAAGGCGACGAACTCGCGCGGCGCGGCCGCACTTACTGCGTCCCAGCTCTGTGCCATGTACGAGCTTACGATGACCACATCCGCGGAATCCGCCGCGCGCAGCAGCCTCGCGAATGACGATGCGGGATCTTCCGCCAGCACGAACTCCGCCCGTACGGACCTGACTCCGCGTCGCAGCTCCGCGTTGAAGGCCACACCGGCTGCGAGATCGGCGCGGCGAGCCACTGTGATCGAGAGCACACGCGCAGTACGCCCTCGAGCGCCGAGTGGAACCTGATTCAGGGAGTCCCTCACCAGGGTGATCGATCTCGCTGCCACAGCCGCGGCAACATTGCGGTGCGTGGAGTCGCCCACGACCGCCCGTGCGCTGTCGAGCGAAACGAGCCTCGCGCGATCGAGGCCGAGATTTCGCTTCGCGACGAGAATGCGCCGGGCCGAGGCGTTCAGCCGTGCCTCATCGTATCGACCCTCCCTGACACCTGCGACTACCGCATCGATGGTGACCTTGACGTCGATCGGCTGAATCAGAATGTCGGCCCCTGCCGCCACGGCACGTTTCGCTGCCTCCGCAGACCCATACGTGTCGATCACTCCCCGCATGTCCATGGCATCGGAGATGATCAGACCCTCGAACGATAGCTCGTCCCGAAGGAGTCCCGTCAGGACGAGTCGCGACAGGGTGCCCGGCACACCCGACGAATCCAGCGCGGGCATCGCACCGTGAAACGTCATCATCGCGCCGACACCAGCTTCGATCGCTGCGCGAAACGGCACCAGCTCGACGCTGTCCAGCCTGGCTCGCGTCGCATTGACGGTAGGCAGGGCAAGGTGGGAATTGGTCTCGGTGTCGCCATGCCCGGGGAAATGCTTCCCCGTGGCGATCATGCCATGCTCCTGCACTCCACGCACGAAGGCAGCACCAAGGCGCCCGGCCAGACGCGGATCCTCGCCATACGAACGTGTGTTTATGACGGGGTTCGCGGGGTTGTTGTTGACATCCAGCACGGGCGCGAAAGCGACGTGCAGGCCGAGCGCGCGTGCTTCCACCGCGGTTATGCGACCCTGCTGATATGCGAGCGCAGAATCGCCCGTCGCACCGAGAGCCATCGCTGGCGGAAACACCGTCCCGCCACCGAGGTCTATCCCGTTCGGCAGGAAATACCCACCGCGGGCGCGAAAGCCGGCCCCCGCTTCGACGTCGGCGCCCACGAGCAGAGGGATAGCGCTCAGTCGCTGGAGCGCATTCAGCTTGGCAGCGATCTCGAGTGGCGACCCGACGGACATGAGAACGCCACCCACCCGATCGCCCGTCACGTTGGCCTTGATTCGCAGCCATTGCACGGCATCCTCGGCCACGTAATCGCCGAGGACGTACGGCCACACCATTTGCGCCGCCTTCTCGCGAATGGTCAGGGTCGCGAGCACGGAGTCCTCCCAGCTCCGCACGGAAGGCTGCGTCGGACTCTCATGAGGAACGCCTTCGACGGACGGCTGAGTTGCCGCGAGCTCGGCATCCGGAGACGGCGCAGCATTGCCCGATGCGCATCCGAGCGCGAGAATGACCAGACCGGACAACGCCATGCCCATGCGTGCGTCACGCGCGGCGATCGGGCCCGCACGGTTTCGCATCACCATGAGACGGTGCCCTTCTTCGATGTGTCCACGTCCTCGCCGGCCGCCGACTTGAAGAAGAAGGCCTCCATGTTCCGGGTCAGGAACGTCCGCGCCTGCTGCTCCATCACGTTGAGTCCGTAATGGTTGATGAGCATCGTCTGCTGCTTGAGCCATTGGCTCCAGCATTCGCGGCAGACCTCGGCAGCGATCCTGGCGCCGATCGCGCCTGGAAAGGGCTGATGCTCGAATCCTTCCCGTGTCTCGCCACAACGCGAGCATGTGATGTCCGGCATTGCTACCTCATGAAAGAAAATCGGCGCGACCCGCAGGCACCCGTTCTCCGAGTCCCCGATTGCCGCGCCACTACGCACCGGAGAGCGCCTAGGAGTTGGCGCGAGCGTACTCGACCTTCGCCAGCCGCAGCAGCGAAAGAAACCTGATATACACCCAACCGATGTCGAACTCGTACCATTTCGCCTTGAACTTCGCCGAATGCGGGTCGGCGTGATGGTTGTTGTGCAACTCCTCGCCGCCGAGCCAGATGGCGATTGGAGAGATGTTCCGACTCTCGTCCTTGACGTCGAAGTTCCGATAGCCGAGCGCATGACCGACGCCGTTGATGATTCCGGCGGCCCAGAAGGGAATCCATAGCATCTGGGCGGTCCACACGAGCGGTCCTGCGAAGAATCCGAAAAGGTAGATGTCGAGAATCAGCATCAGAAGAATGCCTATCCTGCCGTGCGGTGCCAGCAGATGTCGCTCCAGCCAGTCGTTCGGTGTTCCCTTTCCGTACTTTTCCAGGACCCCGGGTTGCCGCACGGCCGTCCGATAGTAGAACGCCCCCTTCAGGACGATGTTCCGGAGCCCTTCACGAAGCGGGCTGTGCGGGTCGCCGTCCCGGTCCGCGAATGCGTGGTGTTTCCGATGACACGCGACCCATTCCTTGGTCACGATCGCCGTCGACAGCCACAGCCACAGTCGCATCGGCAGTGCAGCCAGATAGTGGAATTGGACGCTGCGATGGGTCTGCGCCCGATGGAGAAACAACGTCACGCACACATTGGTGAGATGTCCCGCGACAATCACGAACAGGACCGGCTTCCACCACTCCGTTCCCCAGCTTCCAAAGCCCGGCATTCCCGCTCCACGCTGTAGAGGTGCCCTGCGACCATGGCGGCGACAGATGACGGCGGGTCGGAGGCCACGCAGGGATTGCTGAATGTACTAGACCAGAATGTCCGAGCCAACGCCTGTAACTGTCTGACCGCAGCACCTGTGCCGCGTTGTCCTGAGCGCGTTCAGTGTCGGGCTTGTGGCAGGATACCGCTGCACGTACTGTCCCGGGCATGAAGATGACCCAAACAGGCCCCCTCTCCGTAGCGGACGGATGCGCCGATGCAGCGGGAACCGAACGGTACAGGGCCCGGGCCGCCTCTCGTTTTGCGGATGACTACTTCAGGTCACTGGCCGGAGACCTGACGGCGTCCTCCATCGGGGTGGGGACTTACCTGGGAGAGTGCGACGACGCGGACGACGCACTCTACACGCAGACGGTTCGACAGGCATTGCGGAGCGGAATCAACGTCGTCGACTGTGCCATCAACTATCGGTGCCAGCGCTCCGAGCGCGCGGTCGGCGCTGCGCTGCGGGAGGCGCTCTCGGCCGGGGAGGTCGAGCGCGACGAGGTCATCATCTGCACCAAGGGTGGCTATCTGCCGCTCGATGGTGCGGCCCCCCAGTCCCGCGCCGAGTACAAGGCATACGTCCAGCGAACCTTCCTGGACACGGGGATAATCGCACCCGGCGAGCTCGTGGTGGACGGCCACTGCATTGCACCCACCTACCTCGAGAATCAGATCGATCGGAGCCGAGAGAACCTGGGTATTCGAACGATCGACCTCTACTACCTGCACAATCCCGAGCAGCAGCTGGACGCTGTGACGCCGAGCGAGTTCCAGTTTCGCATCCGGCGTGCGTTCGAGGTGCTCGAGCAGCGCGTCGCCGATGGCGACATCAGGTCGTACGGTTGCGCGACATGGCAGGGCTTTCGCCTGGAGCCCGGAGCGAGGGGATATCTGAGTCTGCTGGACTTGGTCACGCTCGCACGCTCGGTGGCTGGAGACGACCACCACTTCGCGGCCGTGCAGCTACCTGTCAATCTCGCGATGCCCGAGGCGATTCGCTCCCCGACGCAGTGTCTGTCCGGCGACAGATGGTTCCCGCTCCTTCAGGCCGCGAGCGAGCTCGGGATATCGGTGGTGGCAAGCGCGACTCTGCTGCAGTCGAAGCTCGCTACAGGCCTGCCGAAGCAGGTGCGCGATGCCTTTCCGGGGCTCACCACCGATGCGGCGCGCGCCATTGCCTTCGTGCGCGCGCTGCCGGGTCTGACGACAGCGCTCGTCGGCATGAAGTCCGTCGCGCATCTCGATCAGAACCTGCTGGCAGGAAGCTGACGATGGGTCGAATCCGCGGAAGTGAGGGCTCGCGCACCGGTCCGAACCCGCCGCGGGCGAGAGGCTGCGCCGGCTGACCGGCACAGCCTCGGCCATTACTCACCGGGCGATGCTCACGGGCTGGACCTGAAGATGCAGGTTGTGACCTATACGCAGCCCGGCAATCCCATCGGTCGGGAACTGACTCTTGGGCAGGGACGCGATGCGGGCGCCGTTCACCATGAAGTGCGCCGAGTCGCCGGCAACACGAATCGAGAGCGCATAATCAACCTTCCCGGCCGTATCCTGCCTGGGCACCGACGTGCTCGCCGTCCAGTCCCTGACCTTGGTGACGTTCGCGCCGTCGCGCGTGTTGATCAGGTACTCCCCCGTTCCACCCATCATGAAGTAGGAATACTTCTGCGTGGGCTGATCGAGGTTGCTCCCTCCGACGAATATTCCGTAAGCCTCCCGGTGAGCGGGAGCTTCCATCTGCTGCAGCCGCGCCGACACCGTGAAGTTGCCCCGCGCCGTATCTCCCGGAGCCCACATGATGTGGTGAGGGCCCGTTTGAACTTCCCACATCTCACCCCGCCTCGTGTACCTGGCGTCAGCGATATTGGTAGTCGGCCGGTCCACGCGACCGAGAAATCCTGCGGGCACGCCCGAGCCGCCCGTGGCACGATCGGGGTCGCCCGCAGCAGCCGTTCCGGGAGGCGCCACGGCGGCACTATCCGACGCCAGTTCCTGATCTCCTTCCTTTGCGCACGCTGTCAAGAGCAGCGCTGCGACGATCGTCAACGATGCACGCACGAGTCTCCTCCGGTAGGGTAAGGGCGGGAACGGTCGTGAATATACACATTCCAGGGATCATGTGGAGCAACCCCTCCATGTCGATGGCGTCCGAAGAAGCGGCATGTCCTTGCCGTGGATGGTGTCGACACGCCACTTTGGTATCCGTTGCCTGGAGCCAACCAGCCTGGGTCGCGCTGTGGAGGAAATCTTGAGTCGTCTCGCCTACTTCGTGCTGGCGATCACCATGCTGGCCTGCGTGTCGCCACCGCCGTCGCCGTCGGCATCCGCGCCGCCCGACTCCCGCCCTCCGCTCATCCGCCTTGCCGACAGCACGAGCACCCTCGTAGCGCGGGCCGCATCGGTGAGCGACAGCGCGAACATGCACGCCAAGGTTGCGCTGGCTACGACATCCGCCGACCGGGCGCGCGCCGGTCTCGAGAGCGCCCGAAATGCTGCCCGGGCCGCATCGCTTCTGGTCGAATCCGCCATTGCCCAGGGCGAGTACATCAGCAATGCGCTGCCGGCTGCATCCGGCGCGGCCGGGGAGAGTGCCGGCTACACCCGGTACTGGAAGATGGGACGCGAGAAGCTGGATCTCGCCTACGACAGGGCGACGAGCGCCGCCGAGAGGGCCGACCTGGCCCTCGCCTGCGCTTCTGCGGACTGCATGACGACCATCACCCAGGAGCTTCAAAGCTCCCTCGAGCAGGTTGCCGGTGCATCGCGAGAAGCCGAGAGTCTCGTGCGCATCGCGATGGTCTACGTCGGGATGGCGATGAGCTTCGCGCGCTGAATTTTCCGCCAACCTTTATCACGCCCCCGACATTACAATGCGCGCGAATCTTGCTTAGCATCGTCGCACCACCACCTCATCAGGAGCGAATTCATGGCGTCAAGAAAGAAGTCGTCGCGCAAAGGCTCACGTACTGGTGGACGTTCGAGTAGCGGAGGGTCGCGCAAGAAGGCAGGAGCCCGGAAGCGCGCAGGTTCGTCCAGGAGGAAGTCGTCCGGCAAGTCCGCCGCGAAGCGCTCGTCCAGTCGCAAGGCCGGAAGGCGGAAGTCGGCCCGGAAGTCCACCATCCGGAAAACCACCACCCGGAAGTCCTCCACCCGAACGTCCTCGTCGCGGAAGTCCAGCTCGCGTGGCGGAGCTTCACGCAAGAGCGCATCGAAGCGTGGTCGCTCCTCGAGCCGCAAGTCAGCTGGTGGTGCACGTCGCAAGCGCAGGCAGTCGCCCGTGACGCGTGTGAAGCGCGTCGCCGCATCGGTAGTCGAGCAGGCCCGCGCCGGCGCCGAGAAGATCGTCGAAGGGGCGGGCGATCTCTATAATCGCGTGACCTGACCGGCCCGCGCGCCGGTCATCAGCATGAGCACAGCGGGGCTGTTTTTCGGCCCCGCTGTGCGCCATACCTCCTCGGAGCCGCGGACCCCTACCGCCGCGGCTGACCAGCCGGCGTCGGTGAGAACTCTTTCGCCCGCCCCGACAGCCACTCCCCCGTCAACTCGAGAACGCGCTCGCGTCCCCTGTCGACCGTTATGAGGTGACCACTTCCCTCGGTCCAGACGAACTTCTTTTCCTTCGCACCCAGTAGCTCGAACGACTCGGCAGCGGCGCCCTGATCGATCCTGTTGTCGTCTCGCGACTGGATCACCAGCGTGGGCTGCTCCACGCCCGGAAGCGCGACCCGGGCCCGGGACACGACGCCCCGTAGCTCATGCAGGAGCTTCGGTGTAACCGTTCCGAATCCCCGATTCCGCTCTCGTTCCACGGGGTCCCTCACCGACGCATCCTCGCGTGACGGCAGGTAAAGGGCGAATGTCGAGACCACCCAGTGGAGCGCAGCGATCCGTCGAGCCCTCGAACGCATGCTGAGATAGGGAGCTATGAGCACCAGCGCATCGGGGCCAGGCGGCGCCCCGGCATCCGGATCGCCAACGGAGGGCACACCAACCCGGGCAGATCGGGACGAGATTATCACGGATAATGCTCCACCCATCGACACTCCAACGAGTCCCACGAAATCGAAACGCCGCCGGAGCTCGGCGAGCTCGCGCTCAGCCGCGGCGACCCACGCGGCGACCCCGCTCGCCCCGAACTCGGCCAGGGTTCGGCCGTGACCGGGCAG
>JBGTMW010000346.1:0-1941 GCA_041743365.1 Gemmatimonadaceae bacterium | reverse complement strand
GTGCGCGCGCTCCGGGAGACGGAGGCGATGGCCGGGTGATGCGCGTCGGCGTGGTGGGCCACCGGGGGTACGCCGGCCTGCCGGAGGTTCTGCGCACGCTGACGACGGTGGCGCCCACGCTGGACTTTTCGCTCCGGTTCGAGGATGAGCTGCGCGACTTCCTCCCCGGCGCAGAGCCGCTCGACTCGCCGGACGAGCTCGACCTGCTGCTCACCCTCGGCGGCGACGGGACGATGCTTCGCGCCGCCCGCTTCCTCGATGGCCGACAGGTTCCGGTGCTCGGCATCAACCTGGGGCGTCTGGGGTTTCTCACCTGCTGCGGCATAGATGAGATGGAGACATCGCTGCAGCGCATCGCCGCGGGCGACTTCAACTCCGTGCGGCGGATGATGCTCGATGTCCGCGCGATCGATGTGAACGGCAGGGAACGCCAGCAGTGGACGGCACTCAACGATGCCGTGCTGCACAAGGGCGGATTCGCGAGGGTGGTCGGCCTTCGTGTGAGCGTGGACAACGAAATGATTGCGGCCTATTCCGCTGACGGCCTCATCATAGCGACCCCCACGGGATCGACGGCATACAGCCTCTCGGCGGGGGGGCCCATCGTCTTCCCGACGGTGGAGTCGATCCTGCTCGCGCCGATCTCGCCGCACACGCTCGCCATACGGCCGGTGCTGCTGCCGCCGACGAGCGAAGTGATCGTGCAGGCGACCCACACGCCGGACGAGCTCCTCGTGACGATCGATGGCCAGGTGGGAACGACGTTCGCGCCCGGCGAAGCGCTTCTCGTCCGACGGTCCAACAACCCGGTGCTTTTCGTCCGCTTCCCCGAGACGACGTTCTTCTCGCGCCTCCGGCGCAAGCTCGCGTGGGGAGGGCTTGCCGGGCGCGACGAAGATGAGGCGAAGTGCTGACCGAGCTGCGAATCCGCAACTTCGCAATCATCGAGTCGCTTTCGCTTCCCCTGGGCGCGGGATTCAACGTGCTGTCCGGCGAGACCGGCGCGGGCAAGTCCATCATCGTCGGAGCGCTTGGATTCCTCCTCGGCGAGCGGGCGAGCATTGACCTTGTCCGAACCGACAGCGATCGGGCAACCGTCGAGGGAGTCTTCGAGATCGGAGACCGACTCGAAGTGGCCGCGATCCTCGACGAGCGCGGCATCGAGGTCGAAGACCAGCGGGTAGTGCTCAAGCGTGAGATCGCCGTCGGAGGGAGAGCCCGCGCCTGGATCAACGGTTCGACCGTCACCGCGACCGTCCTCGGCGAGATCGGCCGCATGCTCGTCAACCTGCACGGGCAGCACGAGGCGCAGACACTCCTCGACGGTGACTCGCAGCGCGTGATACTCGACGCGTTCGGCGCATCGGAGGAGGCGGCGGCGCGCGTCCGGTCGGCACACGAGTCGCTCGTCCGCATTCGCGCCGACATGCAGTCGCTGGCCGCGCGAAAGTCGGACGCGGAACGGCGTGCCGACTATCTTCGCCATGTCGTCGATGAGATCGAGGGAGCCAGGCTTGCCGAAGGGGAAGAGGAGCGCCTCGAGGAGGAAGGACGACGCCTCGAGCACGCCGAAGAGCTGCGGTCGCTGGCTTCGGGAATGGCCGGAGCGCTGGACGGCGATGAGGAGGCGGTCCTCCAGCGGTTGTCCGCGGTGCAGCGATCCCTCGCGGCGATAATTCGCATCGACCCGTCGCTTTCACGCCACCAGGAGATGTTCGACACGGCGTTCTACTCGCTCGACGAGCTCGCGCGCGAGCTCGTCGAGTACGAGCGGTCGGTCGAGCTCGATCCCGAGCGCCTGGCCGAGGTCACGCGTCGGAGGGACGTGATCTACCGGCTCGGCAAGAAGTACGGGCCGACCTTGCGGGACGTCATCGAAACGGGCCGACGCTCGCGGGAGGAGCTCGATCTCGTCGACTCCGCCGGGCTCGACCTGCGGGA
>JBGTMW010000345.1:0-4207 GCA_041743365.1 Gemmatimonadaceae bacterium | reverse complement strand
GTGCTCGACGCATCGAGCGTGAGCCGTGCCGCCACGGGGTGCGACGTTCTCTTTCACGCCGCCGCCGCAGTCTCGTCGCGCGGGGGGTGGGAAGCATATCGATCTCTGAACGTCGATGGAACGCGGAACGTGATTGCTGCGGCGCGGAGCGCTAGCGCCCGCCTGGTGCACGTGAGCAGCGTCGCGGTGTACGGATCCGGCGCTCACCGCTATCGCGCCGGGGCACCGATCGACGAGGACACGCCCCTGCCCCCGTTGTCGCCGCACTCATACTACGCGCGCTCCAAGCGCGAGTCGGAGGCACTGGTTCTGGAAGCGCACCGTCGCGGAACCGTCTGGGCCACGACGATCCGACCGGACGTCATCTACGGGCGCAGGGATCGCCTCTTCATCCCGAAGGTCGCACGCGCGCTCAGGATGGGCATCGCACCGGTGCCGGACGGAGGCACCGCCGTGCTGCCGATCGTCCACGCAGCCAATGTCGCCGACGCCGCGTATCGCGCCGCCGTCAACCACCGCGCCGGCGGCCGGGCGTACAACGCCGCCAACGATTTCGACGTGACACTCGCCGAGTTCCTCCGCCTCGCGGGAGAGGGGCTCGACCGCAGCATTCGCCTGGTGTCGATACCAGTGTGGCTGGTGAGGGTCGCGATGCGTGTTGGCCTGGGGATGCGCGGATCGATGCGGGGGAAGGGACAGCCGGTTACACCGAACGCCTCTGTCGACTTCCTGACGCGCGGAAATCCCTTCACATCCGGTCGCGCACGCACGGAGCTCGGGTGGGATCCATCGGTGCGGCCCGAGCTCGGCATCCCCGACGCATTCCGGTGGTGGAAGGATCACTCATCATGAGCATTGACGCGGAGCGTACCGCGCTCAAGGAGTGGGCGGTGCTCGTCGCTGCGATGGAGCGGGGAGACATCGTCGCGATGATCAGGAAGGGCGGCATCCGTGAGCACCGTTCCGGCTTCGAGGTCCGCCACGACCGGTTTCTCCTCTACCCGACGTACTTCCACGAGAACGACGGCGATCTCGCCGAGCGGTTCCGTCCCACGTTGGCGAGCTCCCACGAGCACAGACCTCCGCCGGGCATCGTTCGCATCGGTCACGTGGCGGAGGTCATTGCGGTGTGGAACGTGACCGACCTCCCGGTGCTGGCGCAGGTGGCGCACGAGCACGGCCTCGCACCGCGTGCGGTCGAGTCGCGGTTCCACTATCGCGCGAAGCCGCAGGTCAGGGTCATCGCCATTCGCACGCTCATCCTCACGACCCCCGCAGAGCTCCCGGAGGCAGGGCGCTACGCCGGCTGCGTCTCATGGCTGGAGCTCGATGAGGACGTCGCGGTGCAGGGCGCGCGACCGGTCATCGCGGAGGAAGAGCTTCAGCGGCGCGTGAGTGCACTGCGACGTATTCTCGGCGAGCCGGAGATGTGACCGCGCTACCTGCCGGCCGCGGTCGTATCGATCAGGCCCTTCGCGACGCTGTCCTCGCGCAGGCTGTCCACGCGGATGCTGTCGTCGCGCAACCGGGCCATGTGAGCGCTGACAGTAGCCGGGCAGCCTCACACTGGCTCCTCCATCTGGTTTCCAATAGTTTGCGGGGTCATATGCGCGTCCCCCCTCCGGAAGGCCCGTGACCGCGGCACCCGCCCTGCCCCGCTCCGGGACAGTTCGCGGAGCGTGCCCCCACGATTGCCCCGACACCTGCGCGATGCTGGTGACGGTGGAAGATGGCCGTGCGGTCCGCGTCGCCGGAGATCCCAGCCATCCGTTTACACAGGGATTTCTCTGCGCAAAGGTGAACCGCTATCTCGAGCGGACCTACCACCGCGACAGGCTGCTGCATCCGATGCGACGCGTCGGACCGAAGGGAGCGGGTGCCTTCGAACGGATCTCGTGGGATGGCGCACTCGACGAGATCGCCGCGAGACTCGGAGCGATCGCGCGGTCACAGGACGGACCGCAGGCCATTCTTCCCTATTCGTACGCGGGAACCATGGGGCTCGTGCAGGGCTCCTCCGTGGACCGGAGATTCTTCCATTCCCTCGGGGCCTCGAAGCTGGATCGCACGATCTGCTCGATGGCGGGAACGGTCGGCATGCGGATGACCGTCGGCGCGAACATCGGTGCCGACGCCGAGGGCATTCCCGAGAGCGACCTGGTGCTGCTCTGGGGAACCAACACCCTGACGTCGAATCCGCACCTCTGGCCATTCGTACGTGCTGCGCGCGAACGCGGAGCGCCCATCATCGCGATCGACCCGATCAGGACGCGCACCGCCGAGCAGTGCGATGAATGGATCGGCATCCGCCCGGGCACCGATGCGGCGCTGGCACTGGCAATGATGCACGTGATCTTCGAGCGCGAACTCGAGGACCGCGACTTCCTCGAGCGACATACGATCGGCGCCGACGCGCTGCGCGAAAGAGCGAGGGAGTATTCCCCGGAGCATGTCGCCGGAATCACGGGTGTCGACGCCGGGACGATCGTGCGCCTGGCGACGCGGTTCGGCGCCGCGAACGCCGCGTTCATTCGCGTCAACTACGGATTGCAGCGGCATCACGGCGGGGGCATGGCCGTGCGTACCATCGCGTGTCTCCCGGCCATCACGGGACATTGGCGGCGGGTGGGAGGCGGTGTCCAGCTTTCGACGAGCGCGAACTTCCGGTTCAACCAGGCCGCCCTGGAGCGACCCGATCTCTCGCCACCGGTTCGCACAATCAATATGATCCGGCTGGGGGACGCGCTCACCCGCGCTGATGCCGGAGTCGGCGGACCCCCTGTGCGCGCGCTGGTGGTATACAACTCCAATCCGGCCGCCGTTGCGCCGGATCTCGGCGCCGTACGGCGCGGCTTGGCCCGTGAGGACCTTTTCACAGTCGTACTCGAGCACTTCCAGACCGACACCGCGGACTGGGCAGACATTGTGCTTCCGGCGACGACGCAGCTCGAGCACTGGGACGTTCACCTCGCGTATGGCCATCACTATGCGACGCTGAATCGTCCCTCGATCGAGCCCATGGGCGAGTGCAAGCCGAACAGCGAGATCTTCCGACTTCTGGGCCGACGCATGGGGCTCGATCCGGAGCTGTTCGAGGCCGACGACTTCGCGTTGATCGAGCAGGCGGTGACGGGTGCGACTCCGGGCACGCCACCGCACGAGCGCATGCAGGGGGTCACGATGAAGGCGCTGCTCGATCACGGCTGGGTACGGCTCAACGTGCCGCGGCCCTACCTGCCATATGCCGAGGGCGATTTCCCCACGCCAAGCGGCAAGTGCGAGCTGTACTCCGAGCGGCTTCGCGACATGGGACTCGATCCCCTTCCGACCTTCGTTGCGCCGTACGAGTACCCGGAGAGCGTTCCCGAGCTGGCCGCGCGCTATCCGTTGACGCTGATCTCATCTCCCCGCCACCAGTTCCTGAACACGACCTTCGTGAACATCGATTCCCTTCGCCGCGACGCCGAGCCTCAGTGCGTGGTGCATCCGGATGACGCGGCTCCTCGCGGGATCGCCGAGGGTGCGCGCGTGGTGGTGCACAACGACCGCGGTGAGTTCGTGGCGGCGGCCCATCTCGCGGACAGTGTGCGACGCGGCGTCGTCTGGGCCCCATCGATCTGGTGGAGCAAGCTCGCGCTCGATGGCCGGAATGCCAACGACACGACCTCGCAGCGCGAGACGGACATGGGCCACGGCCCGGTGTTCTACGACAATCTCGTGAACGTCACCCTGGCGGACTGACCATCCTCTCCGCCCGGGTCCACGCAGCACTTCGCTGCTGCATTCTCGTCGCCTGCCTCGGCCCCGCGACCGCCGCTGGACAGCCGATTGCAGCGCCGCCGGCAGGGGCTTCGGTAACGGCAGCAGAGCCCGGCTCGAACCTCACCGTCTACCTCATGACCATGGGGTCGGGCGACGCCGTGTGGGAGAAGTTCGGCCACAACGCGATCTGGATCCGGGACAGCACCGGTCAGCTCGACATCGCATACAACTGGGGGCTGTTCGACTTCAACGACGCCGACTTCCTCCCCCGCTTCCTGAAGGGAAGCATGCGCTACTGGATGGGCGGCTACTCCGCCCGCCAGACGGTGGCGGCGTACGCGGAGTACGACCGATCCGTGTGGGCGCAGGAGCTGGCAATGACGCCGGCGCAGAAGCTGGAGCTGCTGGAGTTCGTGAGATGGAACGAGCGACCGGAGAACAGGTT
>JBGTMW010000344.1:0-3202 GCA_041743365.1 Gemmatimonadaceae bacterium | reverse complement strand
GGCTGCCGCCGGTCATCACGAGCTTCGTGCTCCCGCTCGCGGTGTCGACGCTGCGGCTCTCATCGCCGATCATGTGGGCGATCACGCTGCCCTTTCTCTCGCGCCTCTACGGCATCGAGATCGGCTATCCGCAGCTCATCGCGCTGATCGCCGCGGGCATCATGCTGAGCTTCAGCATTCCCGGGCTTCCGAGTGCAAGCCTGTTCGTGATGGCGCCCTTTCTCACCGGGCTCGGGATTCCCGCCGAGGCGCTCGGAATCGTCATCGCGGCGGATGCGATCCCCGATCTGTTCAAGGGTGTGCTGAACGTGACCGGGCACATGGCCGCGTCGGTCATCGTCGCGCGGCATGTTCCCGAGGACGCACTCGCCGAGTCGCCGCCGGCGATGCTAGCGACGGCGGGCGTCGCGGGCTAGCCGCATGCGGTGGCACGGCCCCTGCCAAATATCTGTTTCTTGTCCATGATCCGATCGCCAGCCTGTCAGGGCGAGCGGGCCCTATCGCGCATCGCTCCGCGCCCTGTTCTCGGAACCTTCCGAGCTGGTAGCGGTGGTGAGGATCCCATCGTGCGTCCGACTCCGACGGAGGTCTGAATGGCTGCGGCAACGGCACCGTTTCCCGTACTCGAAAAGACTCGAACAGGCATCCCGGGGTTCGACGACATCTCGGGCGGCGGACTTCCCCGCCACAGGACAACCCTTCTCATGGGGACCCCTGGCGCGGGGAAGACGATCTTTGCGCTGGAAACCCTCGTGAATGGCGCCCGGCAATGGGGCGACGCCGGAATCTTCATCGCGTTCGAGGAGAACGCGCATCAGATCGTCGAGAATGCGGGCACCTTCGGGTGGGACCTGCCAGCCCTCGAACGGGACAAGCTGTTCTTCCTCGACGCCAAGCTCCCCCCCAGCGTCGTCAACTCGGGTGATTTCGACCTCTCGGGGATCCTTGCCGCCATCTCGGCCAAGTCGGGCGAGATGGGGTGCAAACGGATCGTGTTCGACGGGCTCGATGTCCTCCTGAATCTCCTCAACGACCCCGCGGCGGAGCGGCGCGAGGTGTACCGGCTTCACGAGTGGCTTCTCGAGTCGGGCACCACGGGGATCATCACCGCGAAGGCCGACACCGGCGACGGACAACTGAGCGAGCGATACGCATTCATGCAGTTCATGGTGGACTGCGTGGTCTCACTGCATCACCGCCTCGTCGACCGCGTCTCGCTGCGCGGTCTCCGGGTGCTCAAATACCGTGGATCGGCGTTCTCGGAGAATGAGTTTCCGCTCATCATTACCCCCACCGGCATCGAAGTCGCAACGTTCGGTACCACCCAGATGGCGCACGAGGTTTCGACCGAGCGCATCTCGAGCGGGATCGAGCGGCTCGACACCATGCTGGGCGGGGGATACTACCGCGTCTCGAGTGTACTGGTCACCGGCGCGCCCGGAACCGCAAAGACGACGCTTGCCGGCTCGTTTGCAGCGGCGGCGTGCGACCGCGGCGAGATCGCCCTCTACGTGAGCTTCGATGAGGCTGCGGACCAGATCGTCCGGAACCTCGCTTCGGTGGGGCTCGATCTCCAGGCGCATCGTGATGCGGGCCTCCTGCACATGTACTCGATCCGCACCGAGGTCATGAGCGCCGAAGCGCATTTCATCCAGCTCAGGAAGCTCATCTGCGACCTCAAGCCGCGCTGCCTGGTGCTGGACCCGATCTCCGCGCTTGCCAAGACGGGCGGACAGGTGGCCGCGGTACATGCGTCGCTCCGGCTGCTGGACTATGCGAAAGCCGAGGGAATCACGGTCTTCTGCAACAGTCTCGTGTCGGATTCGGACGGACTGGCCGAGGGCACGATGACGCAGATCTCTACGATCGCGGATACATGGATTCACCTCGCCTACGTCGTCATCGGTGGGGAGCGCAACAGGTCGCTCACGATCGTGAAGTCCCGCGGAACCAGGCACTCGAATCAGGTTCGCGAGCTGATCCTCGGCGACGACGGCATCACGCTCGCGGATGTGTACTCCGCCGGGGGCGAGGTGCTGATGGGAACCGCGCGGTGGGAGAAGGAGGCCGAGGTCAGGAACGAGGAGACTCGACGGCGTGCGAGAAGCGAGCGCGCCCGCCGCGAGCTGGAGCTGGCAGAAACAGAGGTCAGCGCGAGGATCGCCGCCCTGCAACGTGAGCTCGATGGGCGACGCGCCGAGCTCGCAGTTCTGGAAGAGGAGGACAGCGCCCACGCCCGGCACTCAGGCAGTGCCCACGACACGGTCCTTCGGTTGCGTGGCGGCGTCCGTGATTTCGCGACTCCCCATGTGAGTGCCGGGCCCGAGGGCGAACACCCGAACGGGGCGAAGTGATGACCGAGCGCCCTGACGCGCTCCCATCCGTTTCAGCGCCTGTGGAAACGGAGATGTTGTCGCTTCGGCTGTACGTCGCCGGTGATGGCCCGAACTCGGTGGAGGCGCGAGCCAACCTGGCCACCATTCTGGAGGACAATCCGGAGACGCGGTATGAGCTTGAAGTCGTGGACTTTCTGAAGGAGCCGCAGCGCGCATTGAAGGACGGCGTGATCGTGACGCCGACACTGGTCCGGGTGGCGCCTCCCCCGGCCCGGAAGGTCATCGGAACCCTTCGGGAACGAGTGATGGTCCTCTCGGCGCTCGGCATCGCCGCCACTCGACGTGGCTGAGACGTCCAGTGGCGCGGTCGTCCCGCTGGCGACGAATGACGACGACGTGGAGACCTTGCGACGCCGTCTCGCCGAGGCCGAGGCTGCGTTGCAGGCAATCATCGCCGGCCAGGTGGATGCGGTCGCGGCACCCGATACGGCTGCGCCGGTTCTTCTCCAGCACGCTCAGGATGCGCTGCGCCGCTCGGAAGAGCGTTATCGCGACCTCGTGGCGCGTAGTCCCGCGATCGTGTGCGAGATCGCCCCGGATGGGACCACGCTCTATGTCAATGCGCTGGTGACTGCGCTGCTGGGATACCAGCCGAAGGATCTGCTCGGGCATCACTGGTGGGCCACGCTGTGCCCCGATAGGGACGCGGCCGAGGTTCGTGCGCTGACGAGGCGATTCATTCAGGGAAACGTCGCTGATCTCGAGCTCACGGTCCTGTCCCGTGAAGGACATCCGAAGACAGTCGTCTGGAACTCCACGACCCGGTTTGCGGCGGATGGCTCGCTCGAGGCGATCGTCGCGTTCGG
>JBGTMW010000343.1:0-2991 GCA_041743365.1 Gemmatimonadaceae bacterium | reverse complement strand
CCCCCCGCGCCGCCTCCACGGTGGCCTCGCAGGGACGCGTGTCGCCGGTGATCGCGATTCGGCGGCCGTGGCGCCGTGGTCCAACCAGCTCGGAGCTCGGCACGGTACGCCCGTCCGGGAGCGTGACGGGAAGGCCGCGATGTATCTGCCCCCAGAGCGGTCCCTCGGGGATGCCGAGCTCGCGGGCGCGGTCCGGATTGAAGCGCCCCTTGCGATCGTCCTCGACGAGGGCGTATCCGAGCGCTTGCGCACCCCCGTGCTCCGCGGCAAACGGTACGATGGCGTACTCGTTCCTGCGGAGCGCAGTGTCGGATGTCAGCTCGGTGATCTCGATGGGAAATGTAAGGCGATCCATGCCGAAGGCTTCGGCTCGACGCAGCGACTTGCTGGCGCCCCTGGGTCCCCAGAGGCGCAGCGGCTCGACCCGTCCCTGGAGCGCCATGGTCCGCATCAACCCTATCACCCCCAGCACGTGATCGGCGTGGAAATGGGTGAAGAAGATGTCGTCTAGCGCGAACGATACTCCGTAGCGCATCATCTGGCGTTGCGTACCTTCACCGCAATCGAAAAGAAGCGTCTCTCCCTCGCGGACGACCGCGAGCGATGAGACGTTGCGCTCCACCGTTGGGCGCGATGCGGAGGTTCCGAGGAACCGAAGGCTCAGTGACATTCGGCGGAATATATCCGTGGCCGACGGATGCACCGATGCGCTGAACGAGTTATTTCGAGCGGTTGGGCGTAGCGGCGCGGTGTTTGCCACTGTGCCACTCGCCTCTTGCGAGAGGGGGACGACCGCGGCCCGATTCGCGGTCCGGGTGACGCGACGCGGCGTCGCCGCATGGAGGAGTGCCGACGGTACCCTCCACACGTCACTGGTGATCACAACGTGAAGGAGGGCGTAATGCAGGACTCGAACGACCCACGCTCCAATGGGAGCGAGCGATCGATGGGGGAACCGGACCAGAACGGCGCGACCGGCAACGGTCGTCCGGGCGGACGGAGCAACCGCGGTTTCGCTTCGATGGATCGCGAGCGCCAGCGCGAGATCGCCAGCAAGGGCGGACGCGCCGCACACCGGAAGGGAACCGCGCATCAGTGGAGCGCCGAGGAAGCGCGAGAGGCCGGACGGAAGGGAGGCACATCGGTAAGCCGCGATCGCGAGCACATGGCGGCGATCGGCCGTGAGGGCGGCGCGTCGGCGCACCGCCGCACGCGTTCTACGAACGAGGAAGGGCAGAGCCCGGAGTGAATCTCGCCGAGGGGGCTCGCCGTCAACCGGACAGCGAGCCCGCCTCGGAGGGATTCGAGGGTGACCACGAACCACTGCCGCGCATCACATCCTCGTGCACGGCGGGATCGATGTTGCCCCCGCTCACGACCACCACCACGGGCGCCGGAAGGCGCGCGACCTTGTGGTGAAGCAGCGCGGCCACGCCGACCGCGCCCGATCCTTCGACCACCGCGCTCTCCGCTCGCGCGAGCCACGCAATCGCGGTGGCGATCTCGCCTTCGCTGAGCACGACGATCTGGTCCAGCCCGTGGCGCCCGATGTCGAGCGCGTCCTCGTCGATCTGGCCGGCAAGTCCATCGGCAAGAGTCGGCACGCTCGGAATCTCGACGAGACGTGATGCCTCGAGCGACCTGGCCATCGCGGCGGTATGCACGCTTTGCGCTCCGACGATGCGGATCGCGGGAGCGACCCTGCGAACGAAGCTGGCGACTCCGCCCAGCAGCCCGCCCCCACCGACTGGAAGCACGATGGTCCCCGTCGCCGGCAGCTCCGTGATGATCTCCAACCCCACCGTACCCTGCCCGGCGAGCAGGGCCGCGCCAAGGCATGGGTTGATGTATCGCGCTCCGCGCTGGGCCGCGAAGGCCTTCGCCGTCGCCATGGCGACATCGTAGTCGGCCGATCCGTCATCGACCGTCGCGCCGAGCGCGGCGATTCCCCGCTTCTTCACATCCGGCGCGCGCGCGGGAACGAAGATCGTCGCCGGCGCCCCGAAATGCCGCGCCGCCTGCGCGACGCCGAGGCCGTGATTGCCGGCCGATGACGTCACGACCCCGCGCGCTCTCTCGGCTGGGTCCATGACCGCGAGAGCATTGAACGCACCGCGCAGCTTGAACGATCCGGTGATCTGCTCGTTCTCGAGCTTGAGGTAGACGTCGCCGCCGACTGCGTCGGAGAGCGCGGCGGAGCGTCGTAGCTCCGTGTGCAATACGGCGCCCGCTATCCGACGCGCGGCTGCGTACACATCGATTGCGCGCAGGTCCTGGAACATGCCCTACGCCTTCGCGGCGGACGGCTCGCGCCGCGCCCCGCCGCTCGAATGCTGGTCGTTCATGCCGAGGACGGTACCCGGCGTGGGGTTGCCGGGCAAGGTTGGCGGCGCGAGCGGTGTGTGACGCCGCGCGGGATGTCTCGTCCTTCCCGTGTTACCCGCTCGCAAGGGGATACGCAGCTTGACTTTCACTGCTTATGCGGTAGGTTCAGGTCAGTCGCGCGGCCCCGCTACTCGCGGGGCTGTTGCGTTCAGACCCGGTGCGACGGGTGCAACGCGCTTCCACGCACCGCGGCAAACGCGGTCAGCGCCCTCAGGGTCGCGGGCCAAACGGGGCTGTAGCTCAGCTGGGAGAGCGCTGCGTTCGCAATGCAGAGGTCAGGGGTTCGATCCCCCTCAGCTCCACTGCTCCGATTTCGTTGGCATGGAACGTGAACATGTGAGTGTCACGTACCGTTTCACCAACGTCACGTCGGTAGCTTGATCGTAATCTTCGCGCTGGGTAAATTGCCCGCCGCCGCTCGGTAGGACGGAGAGTTCCAATGACGGCGAGCGCGGCATGACCCGCGCGGAAACGGAATCGAGAAGGCCGCGGCCCAGTGCTGCGGCTTTCGTGTATCCGGGTCCCGGTGCGAGAGCGACTCCGGCATCCGGCCCGTGACGCGAGGGCGGCGGCGGAGCGCTACCGCCCTGGCGCGAGAGGCGGCGC
>JBGTMW010000342.1:0-8228 GCA_041743365.1 Gemmatimonadaceae bacterium | reverse complement strand
CCTCCTGGAGGCGCCGCGCCGACTCGCCCAGCTCCGGCGATGAGCGCTCCCGCGACAGACGCTCGAGCTGGCGGGCCATCTCTTCCGCCTGCTGGGCGAGCTGGCGCTGGCCTCCGCCGCCACCGCTCCCGGCCGGCATCTGGCTGTTCAGGCTGTCGGCCTTCCGGCGCATGCGCTCGTTCTCCTGCTGTTGCCGACTCGCCAGCTGCTTCAGCTTTTCCAGCGTCTCATCCACGGCACGATCAGCCTGCTCGGTCTGCGCGCGCTCGACGGTCTCGTACTGGTTGCGCATGCGGTCGCGCTCCAGCTCGAAGAGATCGGCGAGATCCTCGGCGTTCGACTGTTCGCCGCCTCCACCCCCGCCTCCTCCGCCGCCGCCTTGGCTCACGGTGACTTCACGGAATACCGCCTCGGCGCGCTGGAGCTGCTGAAGTGCCTTCTGCTCGGGGCCGAGTGCGCCCTTGGGGTCGACAGCCGCGAGGCGCTTCTCCGCCGCCTCCATCTCGGTTGCCGCCTTGGGCAGCATCGCTGCGATCCTGGCAAAACCCGAATCCTGCGCGGCGATTCCGCGCTCGACCAGGCGCTGTGACAGCGTTCCCACCTGCTCGCGCAGCTTCTCCTGCGCCAGACGGAGCGTCGCCAGGTTTTCCGTGAGCTCCTTCTGCGAGTATTTCGCACGATCGCGCATCACCTTGTACGTGCCCGCGATGATGTCGCGCTGCTTCCTGGAGAGCGCCTGCGGCGAGTCTTCATCCTCTCCGCCGCCACCGCCGCCACCGCCACCGCCAGGCGGCTGCTCGCCCTGCTTGTAGTCGCGGGCGTACGGCCGGACTTCCATGAAGTAGATGTCGGTCGCCGCCACCTGGGCGCCCCCGACGTTGTTGTTGTCCGTCGCCCGCGCGTAATAGGACACGAAGTCCCCCGCCTCGAGCCCGAGCTCCTCCAGCAGAAAGGTGTGGCCCGCCGAGATCTCGCGCGTGCGGCGGCCGGTGGCCGAGTGAACGGCGATCGACTTCTCGGCGTCGCCGTTCACCGAGTACAGGATGTCCACCTTCTGAACGCCGTAGTCATCCTCCGCAACGACCTCGGTAAACACTTCCTCAATGGAGCTGACCTTCATGTCGCGTCCCGGCTCCCTGAAGCGGATCGAGGGCGGCTGGTCGATGAGCACGTCGATGGTGTAGTCGAGCGACGCCTTCACCATCGCGCCGTCGGTCGCGGCGAGCTCGATCTTGTAAAAGCCTTCCTCCGACACCCTGAGCGACCCCGTGAGAGAACCGTCAGCCCCGACTACAAGGGGGATCGTATCGCCGTTCTCGACGATGATGCGGCCCCCGGTAGTCGCCATGGTCGGCACCGCGCGGATGTTGACGACCGTTCCCCTGATGGCGGCGATGTCGCCCCCATCCTCCACCTGCTGCGGCGACAACCCGGTGTGCGCCGGGAAGCGATACTCCATCTCGAGCCTGTCGACATACGGCAGGTCGACCACATCAATACGGAACACGGATGACCTGACGCCGCTCGCCTCGACGTAGTACTCCGTGCGGTCCTCGATGTCGAGCATCAGGAAGACGTAGTTGCCCGAATCGACATCGGAGACCATGGTGACGCGCTGCCACTCGCCTTCGGCGCCGCGCTTGAATGCCAGCTCCACGTCTTCCGCCTCGAATCCGTGAAGCTGGGCATCGATCTTCTGGTCGCCCCCGCGCGGAATCGTGATGTCGCCCGGCGCGAGCGACACCCGATACGGGCTCGCTGCCTCGGCGACGTTGAAGGGAAAGAGCAGCAGCTTCGCGCTGTGCTTCAGGAAGGGAGGGCCGATCATCAGGACGGCCATCGCCGCGAGCGCGACGCCGGCGAGCATCCCGGTGGATCGCAGCAGCGTCTGCCGCTCCACCCGGCGACCATCATCGATGGCCCGCGTGCGCTGCACCGCGTTCTCCACGAGACGACGGGTGAGTGCGGGTGACATCGCCTCGCGGCCACCGGTCCGTGTCTCGTCGGCGAACTCCACGGCGCTGAGCACGGCCGCGTCGAGCGAAGGCTCGTGTTCCTCGAGGTACAGCGCAACGCGCTCGTCCGAGACGCGCGGGAGCAGCGGCAGCACCAGGAACCGCACGATCAGCGCGAGGATCGCAAGGTACGAGACGATCCGGAACGCCAGCACCGACGCATCGCTGTAGCGGAACTGGTCGACCGCGAAGGCCGTCGCGAGGAAGAGCAGGAATCCGGCGCCGAGAACTATGGCCGCGCCCTGCAGCGCGATCTTCAGCCGCCAGCGGTTCCGCACCTGGCGGATGATCCTGAGGAGCTGTGCCTGGCTGCTGCCTACCTCTCGTGGATTGCTCATCTGTCCTCTCTGTGCATGCGGTCGTTCAGCGCGCGGCGCGCGACAGACGATTCGACAGAATCGTCTCCGCCCCCAGCAGGAGCGCCGCCCCTGCCAGAAGATACCACCACAACGTCTGCCTGCCTTCCTGCTCCTCGGGAGTCGGCGGTTCGCCGGTACCCGCGGATGGTACGTTCCCCGTCTTCGGCGTCACCGCCGCGACCAGCTCCTGCGGATCGATCCTCGACAGGTTGGACTCGGCAACATCGAGGTTGACCGCCACCGCGCGGGACGCCCCCGTGGCCGCCCCCACCCTTCGGAGCTCGTAGAACCCCTGCTCATCGAGCTCGATCAGGTGCCCATCATCGGCGGCGGTGGGGCGCAGCGCCTCACCTGAAGGAGACTCGACAACGTAGCTCCCGGTCTCCCTGCTCGACGGTGCAGGGGCCGGACCGGAACCCGCGCCGGCGAGCCGTTCGGCAGCCTTCCTGACTTCCAGCACCTGCCCCGCCGTATGCCAGGGACGGAGATCGGTGTAGCTCGAGGCATACCGCACGGTCTGATGGAGGAAGGGCAGGAAGACGGGCTGCACCGCAAGTGTATTCCAGAACAGATCGGCGGTCGACGTCATCACTATCACCTTTCCCGCGCCGAGGGGCTTTTCGATCACGGCAGGTGCGCCGTCGTCGTAGCGCGCGATGACGCCGGCCGCGCCGGAAAGCTGCAACGGACGGTAGCGATAGAATCTCGCCGCCGAAAAGTCCCCGCTCCTCGGCCCGCTGAAGAGCTCGAAGATGGGGTGAGCGTACTCGAGCGACGCGAGCGATGCGGCGCGATCGGTGCCGCGATCCACGATGGTGCCGACGGGACCCGGCAGCAGGTCCGCGCCGACGCCCGTGAAGCTCGAGGGCGTGCTGTTCTGCCCGAGGATGACCAGCAGGCCGCCGCCCTGCTCGACGAAGGTCCTGATTCTCCCCCCCATGTCCCCCCCTGGAAAGGGAGCGTCATTGAGGACGACGAGCGAACGCCCCGCGAGATCACCGAAAGACAGCGCGGAGCTCCGCCTGACGACGGCGCGCACCACCGGATTCTCGCCGATCGCGAGGGCCCGTGACAGGTACAGGCTCTGGGCGGATCGCGCGTCCGAGGGCTCGATAATGAGGACCGAGAGTGTCTGCTCGGGTGCGAGCAGGAAGTTGAACCTGTTGTCGGCGGGCAGCGCGTCCGCCGCAGCGGTGACGTGGCCGCGGGTGAGTCCCTCGGGAAGCGCGACCGAGGCGAAGGTCATCGTCCCGGCGTTGTTCGGCGCGATGGTGATCGAACGTTTCTCGACCTCGCGTTCCCCGAGGGAAAGAGCCACCGACACGTTGTTCGCGGCCTTCTCTCCGGTGTTCGTGAGGCGTGCGGTCACCGTCACGCGCTCGCGGCCGGCTACCATCGCCCGATGCAGCTCCACCGTGGTCACCGCGACGTTCGAGGCCGAGCTTTCGGACAGGTCGACAGGGGTGAGCGAGGCGCCGGGAGGAAGCAGCACCTCCTCGTGACCGTCCCAGCCGACCTTCTGGAAGTCACTGATGAGAACGACCTCACGCCTTGCCAGCCCCGACTCGTCGAGGATCCTGGCCGCGAGCTTGAGCGCGGGCGCGTACCTGGTGCCGCGTGAGCTCAACTTCACGGCGTCGAGGGAGGCGCGAAGGCTGCCCTGGTCGGCTGTCCGCTGATTGAGCGCAGTCGGCGTCTCCGCAAAGGCGACGAGTGTGAGACGGTCATTCCCACCGAGGCCGGCGATGGTCGAGCGGGCCGCCTCGATCGCGCGCGTCCAGTGGTCGCCGTAGCCCATCGAGTACGACCGATCGAGCAACACGACCACTTCGCGCGACGTGTCGATTCCGCCACCAGCGAGCGCCATCCGCCGTTCGATGAAGGGCCGCGCAAAGGCGGCGATGAGCATGGTCAGTGCGAGGCATCGCATCGCGAACAGGAGCCAGTTGCGGATCTTCTGGCGCCGCACCGAGCGGTACGGGATGCGCTGGACGAACATCAGCGAAGGAAACTCCGTGATCTCCTTCCGCTCGCGGTTGATGAGATGCACGAAGATCGGCACCGCCAACGCCGCGAGGCCGGCGAGGAAGAGCGGAGCGAGGAAGCTCATCAGCGCACCCTGCTCAGCTGCTGGCGCTTCGCGAGGAAGCGGAAGAGTGCGTCATCGAGCGGGTTCGATGTGTCGAAGACGGCGTAGTCCACGCCGCTCTCGCCGAACAGCTTCCCGAGCGACGCGATGTGCTGCTGGATCAGGGCGCGGTACTTCTCGCTGAACTGTCCGGGCACCACCGGAATGCGCTCGTCGCTCTCGAGGTCCTGGAAGTTGGACGGATCATCATAGGGGAATTCGATCTCGGCGGGATCGAGCACGTGCATCACCATTATGTCGTTCCCCTTGCCGCGCAGCTGGTTGATGGCCTCGACAATCGAGGGAGGGTCCTCATACAGGTCGGATATGAGGCAGATGATGCTGCGACGGCGGAAGCTCTCGGAGAGCTTTCGCAGCGGCGGCCCCAGGGTCCCGCGTACCCCCACCTTCATCCGGTCGAGCTCGTGGAGAATGACCGTGAGGTGCTTGGCCGACGGCGGGACGTAGGTGATGATGTCCTCGGAAAAGCTCGCGAAGCCGACGCGGTCGCGCTGCTTGCTCGAGAAGTAGATCAGGCACGCCGCGATGTAGCGGGCGTAATCGAGCTTCGACATCCCGTCCTTCCGGCTGGAGAAGGACATCGACTTCGACACATCCACCAGGACACTGAAATTCGCGTTGGTATCGGCCTCGAACTCCTTGATGAAGTATCGATCGCTCCGCGCGTACAGCCGCCAGTCGATCCTGCGGATGTCGTCGCCCGGCATGTAGGCACGATGCTCCG
Source organism: Gemmatimonadaceae bacterium (assembly GCA_041743365.1). Taxonomy (GTDB): domain Bacteria; phylum Gemmatimonadota; class Gemmatimonadetes; order Gemmatimonadales; family Gemmatimonadaceae; genus JANPKQ01. The sequence continues at coordinate 2,981 of JBGTMW010000342.1, read as the reverse complement.
CGAAGTCCATCGATGCGCCGAGGTTCGGCGAGCGGTGCAGCCCGTTGATGAATCCCTCGACCACGACGCGCGCGAGGAGCTCCAGGCTCGAGATCCGCGCCAGCACGTGCGGATCGACGAACCTGGCGCCCGGCGTCGTGCCGCGGGCATCGAGTGCATTCATGGCCGGTCTCCCATTCCCGCCCTACATTCTCGACTTGGGCATCGGGACGACCTCGAGAAGCTGGTCGATCAGCTGGTCGGAGGTGATGCGCTCCGACTCCGCGTGGAAGTTGCGGAGGATGCGATGGCGAAGCACCGGCTTGGCGAGGGCGCGAATGTCCTCGAAGCTGACGTGGTAGCGGCCGTGCATCAGGGCGCGAACCTTTCCGCCCAGCAGGAGGTGCTGCGGCGCGCGAACGCTCGCGCCGTAGGAGACCCACTTCTTGATGAAGTCCGGCATCTTCGGATGCCCTGGGCGGCTGATGCGCGCCAGGCTCACGGCGTAGCGCGCCACAGCGTCGGAGACGGGCACGCGCCGCACGAGCTTCTGGAACGCGACGACGTCGGCTCCGGAGATCGCGTGCTGGAAGCGATGGTTCATCGTGGAGGTCGTGGCCTGCACGACCTGGATTTCCTGCTCCTCGGTGAGGTAGTCCAGGCGAATCTCGAACATGAACCGGTCGAGCTGCGCCTCGGGGAGCGGATAGGTTCCCTCGAGCTCGATCGGGTTCTGCGTCGCGAACACGATGAACGGCTCATCGAGCTGGAAGGTCTTTCCCTGCACCGTCACCCGATGCTCCTGCATCGCCTCGAGCAGCGCCGACTGGGTCTTGGGCGGCGTGCGGTTGATCTCGTCGGCGAGGAGGATGTTCGTGAAGATCGGGCCGGGCGTGAACACCATGCGACGTCCGCCGGTCTCCGGGTCATCCTGAATGATGTCCGTTCCCGTGATGTCGGAGGGCATCAGGTCGGGCGTGAACTGGATTCTCGAGAATTTGAGGTCGAGAACCTGGGCCATGGTGTGGATCAGCAGCGTCTTCGCGAGGCCGGGCACGCCGACCAGAAGGCTGTTGCCGCCCGCGAAGAGGGAGACGAGCGCGAGGTCGATCACATCCTCCTGGCCGACGATGAGCTTGCGCAGCTCGGAGATGATCCCGTCGCGGCCCGACTTGAGCCGGTCGGCGAGTGCAATGTCGTCCGCGGACTCGAGCGCGACGGATTCGGTGGTGGTTGTGGCTCCCACGCGGTGTTCCCCTCTGTGAAGACGGTGGAGTGGCCGGCATTCGGACGGCCGCGGTGCAGCGAAAAGGTGGTCTGGTGAAGGACGGAGGATTTCGACCCCTGTTAGGGGTTCCTCCGGGAGGCGTTCAGCGGGTCATACCATAGATGATGTAGTTTACGGCCAGCTTGTACGCCTCGTTGGTGAGGTTGATCGGATGCCATCCCTCACCGGAATGCTCGATGTAATCCCCGATGTCGTTGTTGTAGTTGATGATCGCGATCAACCGCTTCTTCGGATCGTTGTCCTCGTAGATACCATAGAACTCGGCCATCAGCGATGGCCGACGGGGGTATGTCATCTCGAGCGAGGTGATGCGGAAGAACGAGTCGAAGATCGGGTGGGACGTGTCCATCGGATGGATCTTCGCGTTGGGCAGCGCCATCCTCAGCCCCCGCTCGAACACCATCCACTCGTTGGCGTAGTTGAAGTCGTCGAAGATCACGAACCCGCCCTTCGCCAGGTAGTCGCGCAGCCCTTCCGCTTCCTCGGGCGTCGGATACCAGTACCCCGGTTCCGAGACGTACGCGACGGGATACCTGAACAGTTCCGGATCATCCAGGGTGAACACGTTACCGCCATCCATGTACGGGCGGATCGACGTCATCTCCCTGAGGATCGTCGCGAAGTTGCGCTCGGTCATCGGATAGTCGAACGCCCAGCCGTTGCTCCTGATCTCGCGATAGCGGATTCGCGCGAAGGTGAAACGACCGTCGTAGGGGACGTTCGGCTCGATGAAGATCCGGCCACCCCAGCCGCGCTGTGCGCCGGCGGGAGCAGCGCCCCCACCCACGGAGCCGATCACCAGCACGAGTCCGGCCGCCAAACCCCTCATCACGTGACCTCTCTCACCTCGTCATGGCGTAGATGATGTAGTTCACCCCGAGCTTGTACGACTCGTTCGCGATGACCGGATTGAACCCGAGATGGGAGTACTGCCAGTTCTCCCCCAGGTCGTTGTTGTAGTTCAGGATCGCCATCAGGCGCTTCTTCGGATCGTTGTCCTCGTGAATGCCGAAGAACACGGCGTTGGGAGCAGTCACGTGCTGGTCCTCGATCTTGAAGAACGAATCGAAGATCGGGTGCGTCAGGTCCAGCCTTACCACCTCCGCCCCCGGGAGGATGCGCTTGATCTGTGCGATCCCGTGGAAGTACTCCTCATCCACCCAGTCGTCGTAGATGAGGAATCCGCCCTTCTGCAGGTACGCACGCATCGACTCGACGTCTGTCTCGCTGAGCTCCCATCCGCCCGGATGAGAGAGGTACGCGACCGGAAACTTGAAGAGCTCCGGGTCGTTGGGCGACATGATCACGCTCCCTTCCATGAAGGGCTTCATCAGCGTGATCTCCTTCAGGATCTGAACGAAATTCCGTTCGGCGTCGGGGTAGTCGTGCGACCAGCCCGGCCCCTCCTGGTTCATCTTGTACGTGCCCTCGTATCGAATGCGCGCGAAGGTGAAGCGTCCGTCGTAGGCGACGTTGTTCTCGGTTCCCGGTATGTAGTACCCGTATCCACGGCGCCGCTGGGCATCCGCGCTCGATGCGACGATGAGTCCGAGCACAGCCACGAGCACAAGATGTCCTTTCACTGATCGTTCCTCGGGGCTTGTGTCGGCGGGGGCGGGGTCGTCGGTGGCCGGGTAGTCGTCGGTGTCCGCCGAAGGTCGAGAAGCAGGCCCTGCGCCCTGTCGAAGTTGGGAGCCTCCTCCAGCGCGCGCAG
>JBGTMW010000341.1:0-56750 GCA_041743365.1 Gemmatimonadaceae bacterium | reverse complement strand
CGCTGAATCAGTTCGAAGTGTTCATTCGCCTGAACGTGCGCCGACCCCTGGAATAGCATGTGCTCGAAGAGATGGGCGAACCCCGTTCGACCTGTCCGCTCATTTGCCGATCCGACGTGATACCAGAGGTTGACGGCCACGAGCGGCGCCGTGTGATCCTCCGACAGGCTCACGAGCAACCCGTTCGGCAGTCTGTAGGTCTCAATGGGAATACGCATCGTCGTAAATTGCACCGGGGAGAGGGGGAAAGGGAGAACCCCTATCCCTCCGCGGTTCCTGACCTGGCTGCCGATCTACATGGATGCCGGGCCGACTCGACCATCGATCATGGAGCTAGAGGGTGATTCGTTCCGTGCTGATGACGTTTCTTGTAGTGGCAGCCGTGGGGCTTGCCATCTTCCTCGTTCTCGGTGCGACGTTGTGGCACTATCAGGAGCGAGTGGTATTTCAGCCCCCGGGTCCGCCGCACCCCGGTGCCGCCGGTGCACGCCGCATCGACTTCGTGGCCGAGGATGGCCAGCCACTCTTCGCCTACCTCGTCGGTGAACCGGACAGCACGGGGATCATCATTGTCTTCCATGGAAACGCCGACCTTGCAGGCTGGCAAATCCCCTGGGCCAACGAGCTCGCTCGACGCACCGGCCGAGCAGTAATTCTGGCGGAGTATCGAGGATATGGAGGCCTTCCCGGCACACCGACCTACGCGGGCGGCGCCATCGATGCACGTGCCGTCCATGCTCTGACTCGCGACAGCCTCCGTGTCTCACCCGATCGGATCGCCCTGTATGGGCACTCGCTCGGCAGCGCGATCGCTGCCGAGCTGGCTCGCGACGTCTCACCCGAAGTGCTTCTCCTCGTATCACCAATGTCATCCGCTCGCGACATGGCCGGCCGGATCTCTGCCAACGCGGTAATGCTTTTCCGCACCAGGCTTGCTCGCGTTCACTACGATACGGAGGGCCTGGTCCGTTCGCTCGATGCACCCGTTTGGGTGGCCCATGGATCCCGCGACGCCGTCATACCCGTCGAGATGGGGAAGCGAGTCTTCGCCGCGGCGAAGAAAAGGGGAGAACTCCTGCTGATCGATTCAGCCGGACACAACGACCTGATCGATCTCGGAGGCGATCACTACTGGCAGTGGATCCGGAAGGCTCTCGGCGCCGTGGATGATCCTGGATAGCCCGCTGGCGCTCTTCGCCGATGCCGCGCTTCGAGAAGACTGCTCCGGGAGCATCGGTGATAGTATCACACAGCGACTAACGCACTGAATCGATGGCTGGAAAGGGACAGATTTGCAAGTGAGACTATTAGTAGCTTTTTGATCCCTTACAACCATGCCGGGAATTCACCGATATGTCGGCACCGTCGCACTGGCCGACACCATGAGCGTGAGCCACTGCCCGCCCTGCGCGTGCCCCACCACGCCGCAGGCCATCAGGTATTGTCCATCCCGATCGGCGACGAAGATCAACTCATCCGTCTCCCCTTCGAGCAGTCCCTGTTCGACCTTGATGGTCTGCGCACGTGGAAACGCAGGCTCCGGAAGGGGGTCCGGCACCGGGAAGCTGCTTTCGACAATGACCAGCGAATGTGGAAGCTTGTCATCCCGGTTGGCGAACTCGATCGAGAGCCGCCATCCAAGAGGAACTGTAAGCGTCCTCCCGCCGCGCCTGACGCCGTTGAAGTTCAGGGGGCCAGTCAGCTCATCTTCGGCAGCCAGCTGAAACGATGCTGTCCTCTTCAGCGTGTCATAGACGAGGAACCGTGACTCGAGTGCCGACTCGAGTGGTGGCAGGGGTAACGGTCCATCTCCGGAGGTGTCGATCGGGGTGACTGGCGGACGACGTCCCGGCTGGGATGCCGTACGAGGCACTGTCACGACCGGCTCGGGGATGACGACTTCCGTGGGTCGCGGCGGCCTGGCCACGCCGGAGCTGTCGGTCCTGCGTCCCGGAGCACGACTCGTATCGACGCCTGGCTGACCGATCCCTCGAGTCGGGACACTCGATGCCTGCGTTCCCGAGGAGGGGCCGACATCATAGCCGGCGGCTGACGAGTCGGCGCGCGCAGCGGCCGCCGTCCGTTCTTCATCGGTCTGTGGACCAGGCACGCATGCCGCCAGTGAAGTGAGCAGCATCGAGAGTCGAACCAGCTGCCTCATTCTGCTCCCGAAAGACAGGGCCGTTTACGCCCCTCTACTTGCCTGGGACGCCTTGCCTTACGGCCGGATAGGCTGGCCGGAGAGATCCCGAATGAGAATTTCTCCGAGCCCGAGGGCACGCAGCCCTCCTTCGATCGACGCGCGATCTCCCACGATGACGATTGCCAGACGCGCCGGGTCAATGTATTCCCTGGCAACCCGTTGAACATCGGCCTGGGTCAGGCGCTCGATCTGCTGCGCGAAACCGTTGTAGTAGCCCAGGGGAAGATCATAAAGCGCGATGGGGACGAGCTGCTGCGCAATCTGGCTCGTGGTCTCGAACGACGCGGGTAACTGCAGCTGGAGATAGGTCTTCGCCTTGGCGAGCTCGGTCTGGGGGATCGTGTCGCGAATACCGCGGAGCTCCTTCATGAACTCGATGAGAGCGGAGTCGGTTTTTGCAGAGACGATCTCCGCACGGGCGGTGAACGGGCCTGCGCTTCGCCGCATGTCGAACCGGGATCCTGCGCCGTATGTGTATCCACGCGTCTCGCGGAGATTCTGATTCAACCTGCTCGTGAACGATCCTCCGAGAATCGTGTTCATCAAGAGCAGGCCGAAATAGTCCTGCGTGGAACGCGGCACTCCTACGCTCCCGATCCTCACCGATGATTGGGCCGCACCGGGCTTGTCGATTAGGTATACGGCCGTGGTGTTTCTCGATTGCGCGGCAGGAATTGTCGTACGTGGGAACTCCCCACGCTCCCAGCTTCCGAAGAACCTCTCGATCCTGCGAACGATGTCATCGACGCCTACATCGCCCACGACGATCAGTGTCGAATGGTTCGGTCGAAAGTAGCTGCGATAATACTGCTCTATGTCCGATCGGGTGATTCCGGCAACCGATACCTCGGTCCCCAGCATCGGTCTTCCGTACGGATGCTCACCGCCGAAGATGATGGCCGGATACGCGACATCGGCGATGCCCGGACCACGATCGCGCATCTGGATCAGTTCCGTCAGTCGCTCGGCGCGAAGCCGCTCGAGCTCCTGGACCGGAAACACCGGTCGAAGCACGACATCTGCAAAGAGCGCCAGCGCGCTATCCAGCTGTGCTGTGGGTGAGTGAAGCGTGATCCGGGAAGCATCCCATCCGCTGCTGGTCGACAGCGATATCCCGAGGAACGCTTCCTGATCCGCTATCTGAAGTGCGGTGCGGGTGGTCGCTCCCTCATCGAGAAGCGCCGCGACCAGGGTCGCCAGGCCGGCACGCCCCGGGGGGTCTGCCTCGACTCCGCTTCCGGTCAGGAGAATGAAATCCGCGATTGGCAGTTCGTGATGCTCGACAATGAGTATGCGCAGTCCATTTGGGAGCGTGCGCGTCACGACCGGCGGGAGAGTCACCGGCTTTGGCGCTGCCAGGCTCGGCGCCATGGTCCGGTCGATCGGCGTCATGGTCTCCACACCCGGCGCTGCCGTGCCGACCAGGATCGGCGGCTGGGCACATGCCGATACCACCATTCCGATCAGGATCAGCTCGAGAGACCCCACGCGCAGAGCCTGCCCGATCGACGCGAACTTTGTCATCGCGCATCTCCTGTCACCATCAGGTTACGCTGCCCCTCTGGAACCACTGTGAGGACGATGCGGGGGCGGCCGAGATAGCGTTGTGCCACCCGGCGCACATCGGCCGCCGACACCCGGTCGTAGCGCGCAGCATCTTGCTGCACATATCCGGGCGTCCCCGCGAAATAATTGTATAGGTTCAATTGGTCCGACTTGCCGAGAACGCTCGCGAGGTTGTCCAGGAATCCTGTTCGCGTCGTGTTCTGCGCCCGCCTGAGCTCGCGTTCAGTGATTCCATCCCGCATAATCCGCGCAATCTCCGTATTCACGAGGTTGGCTAGTGTCGCTGGAGTCTGACCCGGTTTTGGTGTTACCGTGATCATGAACTCCCCGTCCAGCCTGCTGCTCTGCTGACGAGCGCTTACATCCTGAGCGACCTGAAGATCGTACACGAGCTGCTTGTAGAGCCTCGAGTTCTTGTCGCCGGCCAGTGTATAGGCCAGAATGTCGAGGGCAGCATCGTCCTCATGGAATGCCTTCACGGTGTGCCAGGCATTGTATATCTGCGGAAGCTGAACGCGATCTTCCAGTACGAGGAAGGTGTCTCGCGGAATCACCACTTCCGGCACGCTTGGCCGCGGCGGCATTGCCGGGCCGCGCGGAATGTCACCGAAATACCTGGCGATCAACCGTTTCACCGAGTCCGGTTGAAAGTCACCGGCAATTGTTATCGTCGCATTGTTTGGAGCATAGTAGGTCCGAAAGAACTCGCGAACATCGTCGAGCGTCGCAGCACCGAGATCCGCCATCGAGCCGATGACGTCCCATGAATACGGATGCGACGGCGGATAGAGCGCGGCGTAGATCGTTTCATCGGCACGTCCGTATGGAACGTTGTCGACGCTTTGCCGGCGCTCGTTTCGAACGATGTCCCGCTGTGCATCGAGCTTTGATTGATCCATCGTCGGAAGCAGCCAGCCCATGCGGTCGGCATCGAGCCATAGAGCGAGTGGGAGGGCGTTGGATGGCATCCACTCGTAGTAGTTCGTCCGATCGCGTGTCGTGGAGCCGTTGTTGTTCGCGCCTGCAGCTTCGAGCAGCTGGTCGAAGGCTCCGACCGGAACGTTCTCCGATCCCATGAACATGACGTGCTCGAAAAGGTGAGCGAAACCCGTACGCCCGCGCTTCTCATCGCCCGAGCCGACCTTGTACCAGGTGTTCACCGCCACGAGTGGAACTGAATGATCCTCATGCAGGATCACTTCGAGTCCGTTCGGAAGCGTATAGCGCTCGAACCGGATCTCGGGGATGGCCTGCGCACCGACCCGGGGTGCCTGAACCAGGACCAGCAACGTGATACAGCCGGTCAGCAGACGAATTTGCAGTGTCATTTGTCGGTCCTTGCGAGCATGAAGACGAGAGGAACCTTGACTGATTCGCTCAGGACGTAGCGCCAGGCCTGCCTGCGGCTTGCCGAGATCGGACTGGTCGGCGTCGGAGAGGTGAAGGCGGTGAGACCGAGCCCCTCGGCGAGTATGGAGAGGCGAAGCATGTGAAAGGGATCACTCACCAGAATCGCATGGTCGAGTTCCCGGCCACGCATCATGTCGGCGACGACTTCCAGGGATTCTCGCGTGGTGCGGCCCTGGCTCTCGACGAGGATCGCGCTGTCCGGAACCCCATGCTTCATGGCATACTCGCGGCTCACGGCACCTTCGCTCGTCGTGTCGCCTGATCCCATCCCGCCGGTCACGATGAGCAGGGGAGCCAGGCCGCGGGACCATAGCGCTATCGCGTGGTCGAGGCGGGCCTTCAGTACCGGTGAGGGACGACCCACATACTGGGCAGCACCCAGGACGACGATTGCATCGGATTTCTCCGCTCGGTCCCGCGACCCCCAGACGACGACGGCGATTGCAGACACCACCCATGTCAACAGAAGCACCACCATGATGCCTTTCGCCAGAAATCTCCATCCTGCTCGCCGTCCCATGACTGGAAGCTATCGAGCATGTCGCCCGTGGCGGAAGGTCATTACTCCGCCAGGCTGAGAAGCGAAAGCCAGAAGACATCGAAGTTGACGCGGGTCTCTCGCTGATCCTCGCCCTGTGGTCGACTGGCCAGGCCGTTGATGAAAGCGATGACGACACCTGCCAGCAGTTCCGCCGGAATTCGTGGCTGCAGCTCCAGGAGCTCGAACAGGCGTCGAACGCTACCGGTCGTGGCTTCCTTCCGCCTTAGCGCGGACTCCAGGACGGCTGCCCTGACCCTCGGAGCCCTGTACTGCCCAAGCTCGATAAGCAGCCGCAGGTGTCCTCCCTCGAGCTCCCCGTACAGCCAGTTCCACAACATGTCCACGGCTGTAGAAGCAGTCGCGCCTTCGAGTGCTGTTCGCTCCCGTTCAACGAGCTGTGACGTCGTCCATAGCGTAACCTGCTCCAGCAGGGATTCCTTGTCGTGGTAGTGATAGTGAATGAGCGCCTTGCTCACGCCGGCTTTGTTGGCCACGTCCTGCATGCTCAGTTCTGCAGCCCCCATTGCCACCAGACAGTCCACGGCACCCTGAAGGATGCGTTCGGCGGCGTTGCGCCGACCGGGGGTGTGGGCCTCCATCTGCGATATCGTCATGGGCTCAGACCCGGATGAAAGGCTGCAGACAGCACGGAGGATTGCTACCAGCCTAGAACGGCCTGACCATTCCGGGCGCAGGTGCATCGACGTCGTAGCCCCTGGCCGTCAGCGATTCCATCAGCACCGATTGCGCCTCTGGTTCGCCATGAACCAGGTGAACTCGCACGAGATCGGGTGACGTCGTGCGAACTGCGTCCAGCCAGCTCGTCAACTCCGTCCGATCCGCATGCGCGCTATAACCATTGATGATCTCGACCTCGGCACGGAGTGGAACCTCCTCACCGAAGATCTTCAGCAGTGGTTGTCGCTCGACGATTCTGCGGCCGAGCGTGTGCTCCGCCTGAAATCCGACTACCAGGATGGTGTTGCGGGGATCTGACGCCCCGTGTGCGAGATGGTGAAGAATTCGACCGGCTTCCATCATCCCCGATGCTGCGATGATGATCATCGGACCACGAGCTTCATTCAGCGCCTTCGAGGCCTGTACATCACGTGTATAGCTCACGGGGGTAAACTGAAACAGCTCGCTGACGGTCCGGATGAGGTCCTCCGTCGGGTCGAACAGGTCCGGGTGCATCTCGAACACCGATGTGGCATCGATCGCCAGTGGGCTGTCGATGTAGACCGGAATGGCTGGAATGAGCTTCTCCCGCGTGAGAATGTGGATCTCGTAGATGATCTCCTGGGTTCGTCCCACCGCGAATGCGGGGATGAGGATCCGCCCGCCACGAGCTGCAGTTCTCCGGATTATGTCACCCAATCGTGCCCTGGCTCCCTCGACCGGCTCATGATCACGATTTCCGTAGGTCGATTCCATTATCACCGAGTGCGCACCACTCGGTGGATCGGGATCGCGGATGATTGGGAGTCCGCTACGGCCTATGTCGGCGGAGAACACGAGTCTTCTGGTTACCCTGTCCTCGGTGCAGTCGAGGATTACCGAGGCCGATCCGAGAATGTGACCCGCATCCACGAAGGTTGCACGGACTCCGGGAATCGGTTCGAAGGAAGTGCCATATGGAACCGACGTCGTGAGCTCGATGGCTCGTACCGCATGCCGAAGCCCGTACAGTGGTTCGACGAAGGTTTTTTTTCGCCGGGCAAGGAACTCCGCATCCTTTTCCTGGATGTGCGCCGAATCCGCCAGCATGATGGCACACAGATCCCGCGTCGCTGGCGTTGCCCAGATCCGTCGGTCGTATCCCTCCCGGACTAGAAAGGGAAGACGGCCCGCGTGATCTATGTGCGCATGCGAGAGAACAACCGCGTCGAGCGAGTCTATCGGTACCGGAAGGTGACGATTCTTCTCCCGGGCATCGGCACGCTTCCCCTGAAACATTCCACAGTCCAGGGCGAGGGTGCGCCCATTGACCTTCACGAGATGACACGACCCGGTCACCTCGTTGGCTGCACCCGCGAAAGTGATCTCCACCTACGCGTCGCTGTCCGTCGCCCGCTGAAATACGATCACCAGACGCTGCACATCCTGGGTCATCATCGCAGGCTCCCAACCCCCACGGCTACGCTCATTCATCAGGTCCGTGATCGCATCTTCGTCATCCTTGGTGCGTTGCGTCAGACGCAGCACTACTGCCTGGTATTCTTTCATGTGCGCGAAGATAGTACCTTCCGCTCCATGGACACCACCCCTGCCTTCCCCACGCTCCTGGTGGTTCGCCACCCTCTCGTTCAGCACAAGCTCACCATCCTTCGCGACCGGGAAACCCCGACCAAGATCTTCAAGGAGCTCGTTGATGAGATCGCAATGCTCATGGCTTACGAGGCAACGAGCGAGCTGTCGCTGGAGCAGACCGTGGTCGAGACGCCGCTGGAGCGGAGCAGCGGCTGGCGCGTCAGCGGAAAGAAGCTGACACTGGTGCCGATTCTACGGGCTGGGCTGGGAATGGTCGAGGGTGTTCTCCGCCTCGTTCCCGGTGCACGCGTCGGACATATCGGCCTCTACCGTGACCACGACACACTGGAGCCGGTAGACTATTATTTCAAGATCCCCGGCGATGTGGGCGAGAGGGAGTTCCTCATTCTCGACCCGATGCTCGCAACCGGGGGAAGTGCCGCCGCTGCCGTGACTTCGCTCAAGCGCGCTGGAGCATCACGGATCCGGTTTCTCTGCATAGTCGCCGCGCCAGAGGGTGTCCGCCGGCTTGCCGACGCTCACCCCGATGTGACTATCTACTGTGCATCCCTCGACCGCGAGCTCAATGCCCTCGGGTACATTCTCCCCGGGCTGGGCGACGCCGGCGACCGGCTCTTCGGTACACGATAGACCCTTTGTAGCAAATCAAGAGCGCCGGGGAGCGGATTGCCCCCCGGCGCAGCTTGCGTCACTCCCGGTCCCTACCTGTCAGTCTAGCCTAGCCAAACCATTCCCGCGGACAGTCCCGTTGCTGACGAGCAGCGTCCAGGATCCACTCCTGCGATTGGGGATCCACGACTTCCTCGGCAACCTTGTTGAACCACACCTTCGCCGCCTTCATGTCGCCCACACGACGCCAGAGCTCTCCAACGAGATAAGTCAACACGGCTCTCTCATCCCGTGCAACTCCGTCGTAGCTCTCGAGTGCGCGCTCGAACATCCGTGCGGCATGGCGTCGAAAGAAGCGTTCGGCTTCGGTATCCGCCTCATCCACGCAACACCAGGCTGCCCTGAGCAGGAGGTCGGCGATGTGTCTGGGCTCCATGGACTGCCATTCGGCTACCTTCGCGGCGGCTTCGTATTTCTCCGAGCCGCTGCTGGCGCTGGTGACGAGGTTGGGCGCAAGCTCGTTCCAGACGTACTCCTTCAGCATCGGGCTCACATCCGCTTCGTCGCTGAAGTCGCGCTCCGACCCGGAATAGCCACAGCGGTTGCACATGTGCACGAGAAAGGGCAGGGGCTGTGTGCCCGCTGCTCGCTCATGGAAGTCCGTGCGCTTTCCGCCGAACGAGTTCGTGGAAACCACTGCCTGCGACCGGAACTGCGAGTCACAGATCGGACAGTGGAGTTCAATGTGTTGGAGCGTCGTCATAATCCCCGGCTTTCAGGTCCCGCAGATTCATATAGGGAAATTCTGTGCCACTGCTCACGGACTCCTCGGCTTCCCGGCCTTACGACGCCTGTACGGTGGTTCGGCAGCCATGCTCTTGTTGGGCCGGGGGGTCATCTGTATCTTGCCGCCTCCCGATCCTCCCGCGCCGCCCATCTGCGACCGGTCGTTGATGCTCATCAACCTGCTGCCAGACTTCTTCGCTGTTCTCAATAGCACTGATCGGACCGCTGCCTACCTCCGCTACTTCGACGCGCACCGCCCCTTACTGGAAGCCTACTGGCACAATTACGTCCTGGACCCCGACGGTCCGCACTTCAGGGACGTCGTAAAGTCGGCTGCGATGGCCGACCGCACAGACCTGCGAACCATGCTCGAGAGAACCGATGTGGTCGCTCTGGCCCGTCAAACCGAGCAGCAGTGCGCGAAACTCCTGAACGTTGATGTCGATCTCGACGTCGTCCTCATGGTTGGGGTCGGCGCGGCCAACGCCGGCGAACTGGTCGTCGATGGCACCGGAGTCGCTTTTGTGTGTCTGGAGCACTTCACGAGCGTAATGAATCCCGAGACCCAGGGCCTTGGTCTTGACCCTGAATTGATCCCGCTCTGGCTTGGCCATGAGATTACCCACGGCGTGCGCTACACGTCGCCTACCAGCCAAAGCGAGATCCGCCACGTGATCGACGATGCCGGCGGTTACTACTCGTACTGGGAAACCGGACGCCAGGTTCGCCTTCGCGAGCTGCTGGTCAACGAAGGTCTCGCAATTCATGTGTCTCGCGCCATCACTCCCGGGCACGCCGCATGGGAATATTTCGGCTACGGCCGCCGTCATTACGCCCGCATTCGCGAGATGGAGCCTGTCATCACGCGAGCCGTCACCGAGGATCTCGATCGGGCAGGTCTCGGACTCCGCCTCCGGTACCTGTCGGGCGGGATGAGCGATGACGCACGTACCATTGATCGGTACGTGCTTCCGGAACGATGCGGATACTTCGTCGGGGCCAGGATGGTCGAGACGGCGATAGCCGATCGTGGCATCGCTTGGGCGGTTCGAGCTGGTGCCGACGACATTTCCGGTTTGGCTAGCAGCGCCGCCGCTACAGCCTGATTACGCTGGCCGGCCGTTGTCTCCCAAGGAGGCTCGGCTCCGCGAAGAAACCCCAGCTCAACAGGGCGCGGCACGAGCTTTCGATAGAACCCGTGGGAGGATGCCACGATGCCAACCTATCGGTGGGCCCCTCCCATTGGCTGAACCCACGTTCGCGGGACAACCCCCAGAATAGTATCAGATAGATACTTTCTGGAGGCCAGCCTCATTTTCCGACACAGAACGTGCTGAAGACCCTGTCCAGAACATCGTCGATATCGACAACGCCGATCAACTGCTCCAGCGCTGCTACAGCGCTCCTCAAATGAGTCGCTGCCACTGGTGCCGGAAGATTCTCGTCGGCCCATGCTCGAGTAAACCGCGCCAGTTCCTGTCTGGCCTCTTCCACTGCTCGCTGATGCCGGACACGAGTCAGGACAGGTGCATCCACCGGCAGCTCCTCGTGGTTCGATGACAACACGCGGATTACCTCGTTCACGAGAGTTTCGAGGCCTGCACCTGAATTCGCGCTCACCGTGACCAGCGGCATCATCTCATCCAACCGGGATACTTGATATCTCCCTGCTGCCAATCCCGGAACCGAGCCTGACAAGGTTCCGATATCGGACTTGGTCCGGACGGCAATGACAGGAGCGCTGCTTCGCTCACGAACACGCCTTACTGCGACTTCCAGAGACTCCGGATCATCTCCACATGCCATGATCACGGAAGCTCGATCCAGATAGCGCTCGCTCATCTCGATACCCATTCGCTCGACCAGGTCCGCTGTGGCACGCAATCCTGCGGTGTCCACGAGCCTCAGCGCCCATTGACCTGCATCCACGACAGCTTCCACTGCATCTCTCGTGGTGCCTGGAATGTCAGTGACGATTGCGCGGGATTGTCCGAGAAGAGCATTGAACAGAGAGGACTTTCCAACATTTGGCGCTCCGGCAAGAACGACTACCGCACCGTCGCGAACGAGCTCCCCTGTGGAAACCGTCGCAAGAAGCCCATCGAGAGCTCCCAGTATTTTCTGACTGGCCGTGGTGATACGCTCTCTCGAGATCGGTCCATCATCCTCTTCGGGAAAATCGATATCGTAGGCCAGGAGTGCTTCGATCTCGAGGAGTGCTGAACGGAGACCGGCTATCCTGCCCGAAAGACCACCATCGAGCTGGGCGAGCGCGATCTGTTGGCCACGTCTGGAGCGCGCATCGATCAGGTCACCAATGGCTTCTGCCTGAGTTACATCGAGCTTTCCATTCAGTACCGCCCGCCGGGTGAACTCTCCGGGAAGAGCCTGTCTGGCTCCACTCTGTACAAATGCGGCAATGATGGTACTCGGCACCAGAAGCCCACCGTGGGTGGAAAGCTCCACGAGGTCTTCTCCGGTATATGAGTGCGGTCGCGTGTGGAGAGTTACGAGCGCGTGATCGAGCAGAGCCCCCGTCTGCTGATTCCCGATCACACAGAGGGTGACTCGCTTCGGTCCTGTCGGCCATGGAGTCATCATGGATCGCGCGATTTCGAAAGCCCGCGAACCGCTTACGCGGATGACGGCAAGAGCACTTCGCCCGAATGGAGTCGCCAGCGCCACGATCGTATCATCACTCCCGGGAAGCAGGAGTCCATCGAAACCGTTGCCTGGCTCAACACTCATGTCCAACTCAGAATGCGAAGGTCATCCCGGGCTCCAGAACCTTTACGTCGCCACGACGAGGATGCTCCGCGAGTGACGAGCGCAGCTTTGCGATCGCATCGAACGGACCCGCCGTCAAATGATGAAAGGTTCCCCAGTGATATGGAATCAGGTATCGGGCTCCGAGGCGTTCGAACAGAACCAGCGCGTCGTCGCTCGAAAGGTGTCCGCGTCGGAAAGCCGGCTTCCACCAGGGTGCGTGGCCAATTGGCAGCAGCGCGAGATCGAGTTGACGGCCGGCTGGGTGAAGAATGGTTTCCACCATTCTATGCGTCATCGACGTCAGCCCTGTATCACCCGCGAAGAAGCATGAACTGTCAGGAGCTTCGAGCAGATACATGTTGGCGGCACGACGCCAGTGATCGAAGCCATACCGGCTGCCTCTGTGTTCCGCCATCGAGCCATGAATGGTGAGATCGCCCAGCTGCACGGCATCCCCGGGATTCAGTGCACGAGCCTGCTCGTACCCGGACTTGCGTAACCATTGCTGAACCGGACCCGGGGCATACACGGGAATGTCCTGAGGCAGTGCGGAGAGCGAGGTGAATGACAGGTGATCCGCATGTGCGTGCGTCACGAGCACTGCATCAAGGGCTGGAAGCTGATCCAGTGAAAGACCAGGGGGACATACCCGCCTCAGGAAGCGAGCCAGCGCCGGATCAAAGTTCGGATCCGTCAGTATCCGCTTTCCACCGATCTCGAGAAGAACGGTGGCATGCCCGATGTACGTGACTCGGACGCCCTGGATTCCGCAGGCGTCGGCAACATCGGCGCTGGATGGTTCGTCTACGTTGGCTTTCGAGGCGTGATTTTCGCGCGTTCGTTCGCTATCAGCCATTGCTGTGGAAGTGCGGCTATGTTCTGCACCGCATAATAGAGATTCAGGCCCGACGCGAAGTTCAGAAAGAACACAGTCATCAGTATCGGGAAGAAATAGGCCATGATCTTCGCCTGCGGATTCGGCGGTGCATTGCGGATTCCAATCCATGACAGGACGAACATCGATACACCCATCAGCACTGGAACGATATAGAACGGATCCTTGAGCGAGATGTCCGGCAGCCAGAGAAAGGAAACACCGCGAAATTCAATGGTGTTCTGAAAAACGAAAAACAGCGCAAACAGGATCGGCATGGGGAGAAGCATCGGAAGACACCCCACCATCGGACTGAAGGGAGTCATGTCGTGCTCCTTGTATACACGCATCAATTCGGCACGTTGCTTCTCGGGATTGCTCTGATATCGCTTCTGTACCTCCATCAGCTGAGGCTGGATCTGCTGCATTCGAAGGCTGGCTCGCATTGCACGTTGATTCAACGGCCAAAGCACTATCCGTACGGCAACTCCAAAAATGACCAGCACCCAGCCATAGTTCAGCTTGAACGTGTCACGAATCCACAGCAGTATCTGCATCACGATCGTTGCGAATGGCTGAACGACTCCCTGGAGCCATCCCCCATAGGGATTCGCGTTCTTGAAATCGCGACCCATGGCAGTCAGCCGGCGGGAGTCCTGCGGCCCTGCATAGATTTCAAATGCGAATCGACCGTCGGTGACCGGCTCCATTACGGAAGCACTTGCCGTAGTGGCAGCCTTCGATGTGCGCGGTCCACCAACCGCGACAATATCCTGAAAGGGTGCATCTCCCTCAGGGGTCAGCAAGCCAAAAAGGAAGTATTTGTTCTTGGCGACCGCCCAGGTGATCGGCCCTACATGTCGTGCCTGTTCACCGGGATCGAGACTCTTGAACGAAATGCTTCGTGTACTGCCGATTACCGGCTTGTATGCATAAGCCAGATGTTGCTGGTCTTCGACCGTGTCTGCCTCCTCCGACCTGATTCCCCGAGGAAGGTCGATCAGCAACGCAGAGGATCCATTGACGCCTTCAACTGTCCCGCTGACTCGCACGACATAGCTGTCCGGAACGAAGGCATACGAGATGGCCAGCTGTGCACTTCGAATGGTCGCACGGTAGGTCAGGAGGCTCCCGGATCGCTCTGTCTGAAACGATACGTTGTCGAGAACGACCGTATCTTCCGGAAGTGCCAGGCGATAACGAAGAAGGGCTTCACTCTCACGCGCCATTTCCACCTGACCACGATCGGGCGTAAGCGCCTCGTACTGCTTCAGCTCTACGCCAACCAGGGTCGCTCCACGATTCGAGAACCGGTAAAGGCTCGTCGGCATTTCGACCAGTGTCGTCTCCGGTGCCGGTGCCGGTGCCGGTGCCGGTGCCGGCATCGTCGCTTGCTCCAGCATACTACTCTGCTCCGGAGGCGTCGCCGGGGCAGCCTCCGCCAACCGTCTACTCCTATCCTGACGTCCGGAGTCCATCATGGCGCTGTCAGGAACTGCCGTTCGAGACGATACCGGAGGGCCGGAAAAAAGGCGTGGCATCACGACCAGGACCAGCGCCGTGAGAATCATCGCAAGGAAGAGTCGCTTCTCCATCTATCGAATCACGAGTTCAGGGGACTGGGTCAAAACCGCCCGGCCTGAATGGGTTACAGCGAGCAATGCGCCGAATCGCGAGCCATGCACCACGTGCAGCACCGTGACGTTCGAGCGCTTCAATCGCATACATGGAGCAGCTTGGATGGTATCGACACGCAGCTGGAAGAAGCGGCGAGAGTACAATCTGATATCCCCGAACGAGTGCGATCAGCACTGGCCGCATTTACGGATCACGGGAAACGGCCAAACAGGCGTTGCATGGCCTCTCGAAGTTCCAGACGAAGTGCCTCGAATCCCAGCTCGTATGCGCAAGAATTCGTGCGCACGACGACATCCATCGATCGCTCTGATATTGCAGGAACAATCTCACGGCGCAGAATCTCCCGAAGTCTCCGCTTAAGGCGGTTACGCTCCACGCTCGAGCGACCATGCTTCGGGACAATGATTCCAACCCGTAGATGATGAAGAAGGGAAGCGAGGAACCGAACCTCGAGGTGGCCGGTTCGAGCTCGCTTCCCTTCGCGCATTACCTTCTGCAGATCCGAACCGCGAGTCAGCCTCAGCCGGCGCGGATAGGATGTGTGCTCAGGCGCCGGCGTACTTGGTCGGCAGCTGGACGGTGAGACGCTTTCTACCCTTCTTGCGACGCCGGCTAAGCACTTCACGTCCCCATTTGGTAGACATACGTAGCCGGAATCCGTGGGTCTTGATCCGGCGCTTGTTGCGGGGACGGTAGGTAGGCTTGCCCATGGATGAACTCCAGAAGGAACTGACGTTGCCAGACTTGGCCAGAGCCGGAGAAACGTAGTCGGCAAGTGTAGATACGTCAAGGGAATGCGCGCTTTGGACCATGCCTCGCGCCATTGACTTTCCAACATGCCTCTTCTAGCTTCGCGCCCCCTGTCCAGACTTTTCCACATTCGCTAAATGAGCCTCAGCCCTAACGAAATCTGGACTCGCCTGCTCAATCAAGCTCGCCAGGAGTTGCCGGAGCAGACGTTCCGCAGCTGGCTCGAGCCTACCGAAGCATTGGAGGTCGTAGGCTCTACCATCTTTGTAGGAGCCCCTGACCAGTTCGCTGCTGACTGGAATGATTCGAAGCACGCTGACATGCTCTCGAGTCTTGCGCCTATTGCTCTCGGACATCCAATGACAGTGGTCTTCCGGGTCAATGACGAGCGAAAATCACGATCTCAAATGGACCTGTTCGTCAGTCTTCCGGATAAATCCACGGCTCAGATACGTGGTCAGGACGCCACTACAGCGCCACTCAACACCCGATACACCTTCGATCATTTCGTGATCGGCAAGTCCAACGAGATGGCAGCGGCGGCGGCACAGGCGATCGCTGAGGCTCCTGGCCGGACCTATAACCCTCTCTTTCTCTACGGGGATACAGGACTTGGAAAGACACACCTCATGCAGGCTGTGGCTCACCACATCATTGAACAGAAGCCCGAAACTCGTCTGGTGTTCATAGGCGCCGAACAGTTCACGAACGAACTGATCGCCGCGATTCATGGACGGACGACTCCGGACTTTCGACGCCGTTATCGCGAAACCGACCTTTTGCTCGTGGACGATGTTCAGTTCCTGAAAAACAAGGAAGCTACCCAGGAGGAGTTCTTTCACACTTTCAATGCCCTGTATGAGGCTGGTCGTCAGATAGTGCTGACGAGCGATCGCCCCCCTACCGAAATTCCCGGGCTGGAGGCCCGCCTAGTCAGTCGTTTTGCCTGGGGAATGGTCGCTGACATAGAGCTTCCGGACTTGGAGCATAGAATTGCCATTCTGCAACACAAGGCTCGACTGGATCATCTCGAGCTGACGATTCCGGAGGATGTAATCCGGTTCGTTGCCGAGAATGTCCGCTCGAATGTACGCGAGCTGGAGGGATCCATGATCAAGCTTCTCGCGTACGCCTCGCTGAAACGTCAGGACATTTCGATCGAGCTGGCACGAAGTGCTCTCCGGGACAAGCTCGGCATGACGGATTCGAACGGTCCGGAGTCTTCCCGAAGCCTGAGCCTGAGCGCCATTCAGCATGCCGTCGCCAAGGAATGGGGTGTTACAGTGGAGATGCTGAAATCGAAAACTCGTACCAGGCAGATTACTACGCCTCGCCAAATTGCCATGTTTCTCAGCCGGGAGCTTCTGGGTCTTCAGCTCGTCGAAATAGGAAATGCTTTCGGCGGCCGTGATCACTCGACCGTGATTCACAGTCTCGAGCGGGTCCATTCGGTTCTGGTAGAAGATCCGATTACGAAGAATCGTATTCTCCGGCTCAGAACATTGTTGGAAACCATGAGGATATGATCGTTCCTGGATCGTTTATCCACGTGACCCGTCATCGGCAAAGGAGAACTTCGAACCTTTCCACCCTGATCGACAGCGATTCGACAAAGCCACTCGGCCCTCAAATACAAGACATTCCTTCACTTGCCGGACTTGTCCACGAGTCCCCAGGTACTACTGTTACTACTGTTCTTTTCTCTTTTATCTAGACATTACCAGCAAGGAAGCCTGGTATGTCCACACAGGAGCGAGGATGCGTTTCACGATCTCGCGGGAAAAGCTGCAAGATGGCCTGACGGCGGTTGCAGCGAGCATTCCTGCGAAGACCACGCTGCCGGTACTGGCGAACATTCTGATAGAGACTACGGAGAGAGGGATTCGTCTCTCCGGAACGGATCTCGATATTGCAGTCAGTACGGAAGTTCTTGCTGACGTCGAGGCTCCGGGAGCCATGACGATACCAGCCAAGAAGCTCAACGAAATAGCGCGAGAGCTTCCACCATCACCCGTGAAGGTGAGTGCAGTTGGAGAACAGCGGGTGACTCTCGAATGTGGCCGCTCCAGGTTCAAACTGCTTGGTCTCCCGAAGGATGAGTTTCCAGCCTTTCCGACCGTTCAGTTTCAGGAAAGCTGGCAGGTCCGGTCCGGTGATCTTCAGAAACTCATCTCACATACCGTATTTGCGGTATCTGCGGAAGAAAGTCGTCCCATCCTCAATGGGGTGCTCTGGGAGCTGCGCCCCGATCTCATGAGAATGGTGGCGACCAATGGCCATAGACTCGCAAAGATGGAAATACCGGCGAGTGCACACGGGACGTCACCCAGCGAGCTGATTGTTCCTCCCAAGGCCCTGGAGCAGATTCGCCGGCTGTTTCCGGCAGACGAAGATCTCGAGATTGCCCGAGGCGACAACCACCTCGGATTCAGGTCTCCTCTGACGGCCGTCTATACCCGGCTGATCGAAGGACCCTATCCGAACTACGATCAGGTAATACCGAGAGACAACGATAGAGTAGCTATCGCAGACAAGGCCTCACTGACAAGTGGCCTCAAGCGAATGTCTGTAATCGCGTCGGATCAGACTCATAGGATTCGCCTCGCATTCAATGCGGGAATGCTCAAGCTGAGTGTACAGACACCAGATCTGGGAGATGCACAGGATGAGCTGCCGGTTCGCTATACGGGGGATCCACTCGAGATCGGATTCAATGCGACATACCTGCTCGAGATTCTTCGGTACATGCCCACTGACGAGGTTCGTCTGACCTTCAAGGCTCCTGAGCGGGCCGCTACGATAGAACCCGAAGGCTGGTCTGATGCCGGAAAGTATCTCTGCCTGGTAATGCCGCTGCGGCTCGTCGACTGACCAGGGGGATTAAGTAGCCTAACGGTCCTAAAGCGGCAACCTTGAACGCAAGAAAGCGCCTCAAATACCCCGGCAATTAGTATCTTCGGGCTACCTTGATCGGATAATTAGTAGCACAGCGGCACGATAAGCCCTGAGGCCCCCTCTGAACAACTCGTATCGAGAAGGATGAGCTGGCTGATCCGAGGGGGTGAGCTCCTCGCCAATGGGCTCGGCTACTTAAAGGAGCGGAGTGCGCCGGAGTGCGCCCGCACTTGGTGCCCGGAAGGAGCAACCGGGATGCAGCAGTACTCCAAGGGGCTTATATTCCGGCAGAAGATCCAAACCACTGATCGGACGGTCGCGACTGGCCGGAAACACAGGCCAACTCGAGGAAAGTCCGGGCTCCTCTGGGCAAGACTGCCAGGTAATTCCTGGGCGTGCAAGTAAATAATGCACGACGGACAGTGCCACAGAAAACAGACCGCCTGCCGAATGCTGTTCTGCAGGTAAGGGTGAAAAGGTGGAGTAAGAGCCCACCGCGCTGGCGGTAACGTCAGCGGCACGGTAAACCCCAGTTGGAGCAAGGTCAAATAGGCGGCGAGAGGGCGCCCAGCTCGAAGGTACGCCGCGGGTAGACTGCTGGAGTACGTGGGTGACCACGTACCGAGAGAAATGACCGTCCGGGTGGGAAATCTCACCCGACAGAACCCGGCTTATAGATCAGTGGTTGTAAGACCAGCAACCCTCATGAGAAAAAACATGGGGGTTGTTGCCTTTCCGACACTCCAGGGTACCCTCCAGAAGAATTCGATCAAACTACTATGGGGAAACCCACGCTCTGCCGTCTTTTTTACGGCAAACTTCTCGACAAAGGACGGACTTTGCGTTTTTCTCACCTTGCCCTCGTCTGGCTAGGCCTTGGTTGTGCTTCAGGAACCGGCTCCGTCCGAGATCCGTATCCTGTTGCTCGTGAACCTTCCGACACCACGCCGGCAACGCTACCCGAGGTGATGACACCGTCGTCATTTACCTATCAGCCAGGGATGTTTCGCTACGATGTGCAGCAGACCGCGATCGTAACAGTTGGAGGAGCGGACAACGTGCCAGCGGAGGATACGGTGCGGACAACTGCATCGCTGACGTACCTGATCGCTTCCAGTGATGGAAGACTTGCGGTTTCAGCGCTCGTGGATTCACTCACTGTCGTGTCGACCAGGGACACCACAATTTCGCCACGGCAGCTCCTCGTTCCAGTGGAAGTGGAACTCCCGCTCAGACCGATAGCACTGGAATCCGCCGAGGATTCCAGTGTGTTGCGGTCGAAGTGCGATACGATGGAAGAGGCTGCACGAGGTCTGGTCCGGGATACGCATCTCGAGCTTCCATCAGCGATGAGTCATGGCCAGAGCTGGACCGACTCGAGCTCTGTGGTCCTGTGTCGTGGCGGGGTCCCCCTCACCGTCGTAAGCCGATCGACCTTTCAGGTTGACCCCTCCTCCACGACTCGAAATCTCATCAGCGTGATACGTCTGACCGAGCTTGGCGTGAATGGTTCCGGAACACAGGGCGTACGCAGGATCAGCATTTCGGGACAAGGAAAATCGGAAACCAGGTTTACCTATGATCTCCTGGGAGGCCATCTCGTCGAGAGTACGGGACGTTCAGTGCTTCAGCTCAGCTTCGAGACCATCCAGCAAACTGAGCAGGTAGTGCAGCAATCGGAATCACGAGCTGTTTTCCGGAACACGACAGGTCCCCGGAACCAGTAACTGCACCAACCCGGGTTGCTGATCAGGTCTGGGGTTTCGAGGATCGCTGGATCTCGGCTTCCCATATTGCCAGACCCTTTGCATAGAAGAATGAGGCATTGCTGCTCCATTCACCTGTTTGTTCCGGGAGTTCACCGGCAGGCCCCGTGATCTGGTCAAGAGAGACCACAGATCCAGTCGTCCGATCGAGGGCGAACCAGGCCGGGTTCATCTGACCACCACGTGTATCACGCGCAATGGAATGGAAGGCAGCCATGGTTCCATCCGGGGATGGAATTACCCTCGTCACCGAGTACACAAGCGTGGTTTGCCGGGATTGTGTAGCTGGCTGCAGGTGGATGGAATCGACATAGGCTCTCGCCCGCAGCGTCACGGACTCGTCAGCAGTGACAGGCCCGGGCGGCCGGGGAACGCCTCCAGCCGCTGCCGTATCGGCTACTCTCAGCTCTGCGGCGTGGATGTCAACCACGAGCCTGATTCCCTCTCCTGTCGTTGTAGCGAATGCGAGTATGTGAGGACCTGTCCACCAAACCCGGATTATTGAATCGGGCCATACGAGCTGTGGCGTCGTCATCTGTCGATCAATGAGCGCGAGCCCGGCGGACACACCTCTCGCCGGATCGGCGAAAAGGATGGCTATACCATCCCCGTCCTGCTCGGGAAAGATGCCGGTAATTCTGGTAGAGTCGGAGAGAGTATCGGCACCGACGATTCGAAATGCTGCTCGTTGAGTGGCATGTGCAATGAGGATTGTTGCCGGGACTGCTCGGGGTGTGTCTCCCGTTTCGCGCGTGCAACCGATCGTCAGGAACTGGAGCAACGCAACCAGTGTGATGGAAAGTGTCTTCACAGATGCCAGTCCATGTTGGGAGAACGTGACTGTTGAGGGATTCAGAAGATGTCAACTGCAATGGTCGAGGACAAGCCGAAGTGATGGAGTGTATGGACTTCGCATCAACTCCCGAGCTTTCCGAGTATTTGAGTGACGGTCGAGTGACATGAGGATCCAACACTCGAGCGAGGAATTCCGCAGGAAGGAAAGCGAAGCGTACCCTGAAAACTGGAAGGAGGGGACAAGCCCATGTTCCCCGGTTCCGACAAAGGCGATGACCTGGCATCCATAACGACGATTCTCACACCGAACGAACGTCTCCGGGTGGATGCTGCCGGAGAGGGCCTCTACCATGCCAGGCACCGCGACTCCGTAGACGATGCCATACGGGATCTCAAGGAAAATGGAGCAATGGCCGTAATCATGTCGGTGAGCCGATGCTCGAACCGTGATGCTACCGGCCGTGTGGCAAGCATGGTACGGGAGTTTCCCCGAATACCTGCCGTTGCCCTTCTTACGGAACTAGACCCGCAAACGCCGGAGACTGTCCTGACTCTCGGACGGAGCGGAGTCCGAATGCTCATCGATGCCAGGCATGCCTCCGGATGGCACAAGCTCAGGCATTTGCTCATGGCTGACAGAGCGACGGATATTCAAAGGCTGGCACTCTCTCAACTCACTTCGGATCTTGCAGGAGTTCCACCCGACTGCTGGCGATTCTTTGAAATGCTTTTTCAATGCTCGCCGCAAGTGAGCACGGTTCGCATACTGGCATGCAACCTGGATGTGTTGCCGAGCACCATGATGAGTCGCTTCTTTCGTGCGCGACTTCCTTCTCCGAAGCGATATCTCGCAATGGCTCGCTTGACCCGGGCTGCCAGCATGTTCGAGAATAGCGGCTTGTCTGTTGCGAATGTCGCGAATTACCTGGACTACTCGTCACCGCAGAGCTTTGGACGTCATGTGCGCACGCTTCTCCGAATAACAGCCGTTGAGTTCCGCCAGCGATATGATGGAGAGGGTATGCTGCACCGATTTCGTCAGGAGCTCGTGCTTCCGTTCCTCCCGGCACTGCGCCATCTCACTCCCTTGACAGGGCCACCAGGCTGGGTATCCGCGAGGGGATCGTGAACTCCCGGCTTTCTGCTACGGCGAAGCGACTGATGGACTGACGGAGCCTGTCCGCCAGAGCAGCAAGTTGCTGAGACGTGTCAGTGAGGCCCTGAAGGGATGTCGTCTGCTGCGTCGTGACTTGACTTGCATCCTGGGCCTGGCCAGCCGCCTCGAGCGAAACTGCCTGGACGTTCTGGATGACTGCCGAAAGATTGGCCATGGCGGATGACTGCCGGCGAGAAATGTCCGCGGCCTCACTGATCACTTCAGCGATCCGCTCGATTCCGCCGAGCATGACGCTCAATGCAGTGTTTGCTTCCATGGCAATCTCGCCGACATTGCGAACCTCCTGTTCTCCTTCCGTCATCGACAGGACCGCTGTTGCAATGTTTTCCCGAACGGTTGCAATGGTTGTCGTGACTTCTCTGGCTGCACGACTACTCTCTTCCGCGAGCTTGCGAACCTCCTCTGCGACAACTGCAAAGCCCTTCCCCTGTTCTCCGGCCCTGGCAGCCTCGATTGCGGCATTCAATGCCAGCAGATTTGTCTGACGAGCGATTCTGGACACCGCTTCCACGAACTCACCGACCCTTTCCGAAGCGCTTGCAAGAGTAGCGACAGTCGTTGCCGTGTCACGTACCTTCAGCCCGATCGTGACCAGCGTATCGGCAGCACGCCCGATCGCATCACGGCTCGTGGCGGCAGCGTTTACCAATGAGTGGGCATCGGTCTCCATATCTTCTGCTCGCTCGCGAAGGCGCTCGGATGCCTCGAGTGCCTCAACGGTCTGGCGGGCTCCGGTTTCCGTATAGTCCCGCTGCTTCTCCAGACACACGGTCAGGCCATGCGCAGTGCCGGCAAAATCAGAACCTGTCCGACTCAACAATTGCGTAGCGGAGGCAAGCCCTTCAGCGAATGCCGCCACCTCATCGGCTTCGTGCTGCACGGTTCCGATGATGCGTCCGAACTCCTCCAGCATGTGGTTGAAACCTCGTTCGAGCAGCCCGAGCTCATCGATGTGTTTCGTATGTGACCGCGCGAGCATGTTGCCCCGTTCAGCCTGGGTAATGCATTCACGCGTGTGCCGGATGCGACGAATGAGCCGGGATGGAATCGGAATGATCTGTGTCGCAACGACTGCCATGAGAAGTGCCGTGATGAGGCTCCAGGCAAACGGATCCCCATAGGCTGGATTGATAATGCGATGTCCCCAGCTGGCAGCGAGGAACCCGATCACGGAAGCCAGAGTCATGAAATGCCCAAGTCTCTCTCCGCGATCAAATGCATATGGAACGATCGCCAGAAAGTAGAGTGCAACAAGCCCGTTGGATCCGAAAAAGAAGACCAGTGTGCTGATCAGGGCCGCATCGAGCGCGGCAAAGACATAGCGGTTCCAGGGACGATACCGTCGCGGGTTCGTCGCCAGCCCCGTGAGAACCGCATTGAGTACAATCGCGCCCAGAGCGATACTTCCCATTGTGACGCGTGATACCTCGGGAATCGCCTTTGTGATGACGGCGATGAAGAGTGCTGTGCCGACCACAAGGATCCCCCACATTCGTCGCCGGGATCCAAGGCGGAACGTCGTGAAATCCTTCTCACGCTCCTCCTCTGGTGTAATCTCGGCCGAGAAGGCGGTCCCCAATGGGCTTTGCTCATCACGGGCTTCCGGGTTCACCGATGATCGCGGAGATGTGCCATCCATGCCGTATTCTCCTTCATTCCAATGTGTTCCGGAACCGTGCACCGTGCGGACTTCCAACCGGTCCTTGGTTGGCTGGACTGGCATCGATGATGCGATTGAGGTGTGATTGCAGAGTGTCCTGCACCAGCTGTCGGGAGGATCGGTTGTGATCGTTCGATTTACCAGGAGGCCGGAAGATCTTGCGGAGTGACTTGGACAGCACGCCGACGCTGGCGAAACAGATCGCGGCGGGCCTCCATGCCGAAGCCGCGGAGCTCAGCGCTCGCTGGAGGGCCCAGGCTGCCCTCCACGCGCCGCGTGCTGCAGATGGCACGGCTTCCGAAGCCGATGCCGAAACAACCAATGTGCAGACGATCGTGGATGCGATTGCGGAGGCCATAGCACGAAGCAGCTCGTGGCAAACGGATCTCATGCTTCAGGGCTGGAGCTTGGGATCCAGTGCCCATCATGCCGGCGTGACGCTGCACTACATGCTGAAGGAAGTCGATCTGCTGATGGCCATGGTGCTCTACGCGTGTGAACGAGGACTTGGAGGAGCCGACGGCTCACCCGTAGAGGGAATGCAGGTCGCGCGGAGGCTTCATGAAGCGGGCTCTCTCCTCAGATTGACTGCGGCAAAGGGATTCACCCATTCCTATCTCAATGCGTTACGGGACCGTTATCAGACGCTGCGCCACGACCTCCGTAACCCCCTGGGTACCATCAAGAGCGCCATCTCCATGATGGACGACCTTTCGGTTCCCGCAGAGCTTCGTGCCGATCCGAGGTTCAGAGTCATGGTGACTCGCAATGCGACATCCCTGGATGGGCTCATCGCGATGGGTCTTGGTGATGACGTGGCCCATGAGCTGGCGTTCTCGAAACAGCGCATCTCGTTGCGGGACATAGCCCTCGCTGTCCGGAGGGACTTGAGGGAGCCATGTGGCGCTGTTTCCTGCGCCATTGAGGTCAGCGAGAGCCTTCCAACGATCTCGGCCGATCCCATGGGTTTCGAGCTCATGCTCAAGGCGGTTCTCGTCACCTTGCTGGGACAGATCTCATCCGGATCCACGATTCGCATCGAGGAAGCGGAGATACGAGACCGTTCCGTGGTGATCAGCGTGACTTCCGAAGAGCCCAACCCCGACGGGGAGATCTCACCCGCACTCGTGCTCGCACCGGAACTGTCTACGCACACAGGAGTCCGGGTATGGGCTGAAGGACCCGTCTTCCTAGAGGTCCCCGGAGTTCCGGTTCAGGTGACTGACGATAGCCCCGGCGGACACTAGCACGCGAACACCGAGACCCTCCTTCTCGATCGCTGCCCGCCCCCCCTCCTCCCTGTCCACGAGCGCCAGCACGCCGAGGATCTGCCCCCCTGAACTCCGGATGGCTTCAATGGCCCTGATTGCAGAGCCACCGGTAGTTACGACATCCTCGATCACGACTACGCGGTCACCCTCGGTGAACGGGCCTTCGATCAGTTTTCCTGTCCCATGGAGCTTCGCAGTCTTGCGGACGGTGAATGCCCGTATGGGCATGTTCGTCATGCTGCTGGCGTAACTGATCGCATAGCTGATCGGATCAGCGCCCAGCGTAAGCCCGCCAATCGATTGCGGACTCCAGCCAGCCCTGGCCAGTTCCTCGAGTCCGAGCTGGCCAATGAGTGAGAGGCCCTCAGGTCTCATCGTCGTCATCCGGGCATCGATGTAAAGCGTCGAGGTCCGGCTCGATGCAAGGGTGAATTGACCTCGTCGAGCAGATCGTTCGGCTAGCATCGCGACGAGCTTCTGGTGGTTGTCCATGGCGCCGTCAGGGTATGGGGGTAGCCCGGCCACGTCAATGGACACCGGTTTCAGTCCGGAAACAGTGTGCTTGCTTTCGAAACACCCGTGAAGGATGCTTCTCGCCGTGCCCCACTCCGGATCTCTCGCTTCCCGCTTGGCCATGCTGGTCTTTGCAGGCGCACCTCTGGTGGTCTTCCTGCTGATTGTGGGGGGGCTATTCGCGGTCGATCAGGGATTGGCACGAAGTGCCCAGACGCGAACAGCGTCGGATGCTGGCGAAGCAGCAGCACGAGCAGAGGGTTTTCTCGAGCTTTACGCCGGATCGCTGCGCGGGTTTACCGAGATGTTTGTCCCTCCGCGGCAGGTCTCGGATTCCGCGCATTTCATGCGTCTCGTCGGACTGCTGAATACGCATATCGACGGCTTTCGGGGCATCTGGATTACCGGTGCTGATGGCGTAGTGGTCCTGAACTCGACGCTTGGCGACACCGGGAGCCGATCGACGCAGAGGCCTGAAAGCGGCGCACAGATCGATGTCGATACTCTGAGCAGACTCGGGATCGACTCAGCCGTGGCGACAGCTCGGCGACTTCGCGTGCCTCGGTTGTCTCTGGCCGGTGAGCTCTTCACAGGTGAGCGCGGTTTCGTGATGGTCTCTCCTGTCATGACTGCGGACAGTGTGGTGGGGCTCGTTCTGGCCGGTGTTCTGATGGACGAGCTCCTCGCGGTCCTCAATACGCGCTTCTCCGCTGATCGCAGTCGCCTGTCGATCACAGCCGGAAGCGATATGCTGGTGAGTGTTCCGGGCAGGCGCCTGACCTTCTCGGTCGATTCGAGCACTTCACCGGTAATTCTGCCGGGGGGTGATCAGTGGGTGGTCCATGTCGCACATCCGTCCACGAGCTGGATCGTGCGCCTTGCGCTCTGGGGATTTGGACTGGCGGCATTGGTGGTGCTCGTCGTGGGTTGGCTTCGGGAACGAGGCCAGTCTAAACGGATTGCGGAACGCTCACAGGAGCTCGAGCACCTGTCGAGCGAGCTACTGCATGCGAACAGGGCAAAGAGTGAATTCCTGGCCAACGTTTCCCACGAACTTCGGACGCCATTGAACGCGATCGTCGGATTCGTGGACCTGTTGCGGGATGGCGTCTATGGCGAGCTGGCGCCACGGCAAATAGGGCCGGTGGATCGCATTGCAGCCTCGGCTAACCATCTGCGCCATCTCGTGGATCAGGTTCTCGATCTGGCCAAGATCACGGCAGGCCGTCTGGAGGTCCACACCGATGTTGTTGACCTGAGATCGTTCGTTCTCGACATAGTGGGCGAAATGGAAGCGCTGATCACGGAACGGGAACTTGCTCTTTCCCTGGGAGTCGGAGCGACTCTTCCTCGACTGCGCACCGACCCGACGCATCTCCGTCAGATTCTGGTCAACCTGGTTGGAAATGCGATCAAGTACACCAACGCAGGGACGATCTCGATTCGGGCACGACTCGTCGGTGCCCAGCCCGCCAGTGGATCGGGCAATGAGAGTGGACGCTCTACTCCGGAAAAGGTCTGGCTCCACCCGCTTCCCTCACCCGCGCAAGGACTCTGGATAGCTCTTCAGGTCATTGATACGGGAATTGGCATTGCAGGATCGGATCTCGAGCGGATTTTCGACGAGTTCGAGCAGGTAGGCGCAGGCCCCCGCGGCGAGTCAATGCAGCGTGGGACGGGACTTGGGCTGTCGATATCCCGACGACTCGCCAAGCTGCTCGGGGGTGACATTGTGGTGGAGAGCACGATTGGCGAGGGATCGACCTTCACGCTCTGGCTTCCGGTAGATCCGGCTGACCTGAAGCTGGCAGACGAGCGGCGGTCTCCGACCAGAGTAAAGCCGGTAGTGGAAGGTTGATGCGGGGCACGAAGGCCAGCCGCCCTTCCGATGGCCTACGGCTTTGGGCGGAAGAAGTCCTTGAGCTTCGAGCTGATGCGCTCCTTTCCTGACGGCGGGGTCAGCAGTGCCGCCCGGAGCTCCTGAGCGAAGATCAGGGTGTCAGGGTAGCGCCGGGCAGGGTCGCGCGAGAGTGCCATGGCGATCACTGACTCGACCTGGGGGCCAAAGTCCAGCTCTCGCTTCGCTTTGTTGAGAGGTGTAGGTGGCTGAGAGAGCAGCTGCGTGAACAGCTCTCGAGGCGTCTTTCCCTGATAGGGAAGCGCACATGTGAGTAGGTTGTAGGCTATCGTGGCCAGGCTGTACTGATCGGCAGCAGGTGTGACGATTTCCCCGGATAGCGCTTCAGGCGCGATGTACATGAGGGTTCCGACGAAAAACCCTGCCCGGGTGAGCCGGTCTTCGGTTCCTGCATCGGTGGCCGTCGCAATCCCGAAATCGAGTAGTTTGACCTGGCGATTCGCCGGGTCGTACATCACGTTTTCCGGCTTCAGGTCACGATGCACAATGCCCGCTGCGTGAGCGGCGTGAACTGCCTGGGCGATCTGGAGAACAATCTCGGCCACCTCTTCGGGCGGAAGGGGGCCTGTTCGCTTGGCGTACCTGTCCAGAATCTCTCCGGCAGCCCATTCGATTGCGAGAAAATGGAGCCCCGGACCGGCTTCGCCGATCTCAATGGTGCGTACGACGTTGGGATGCGAAACCCGGGTGCCGTATTTCGCTTCGCGGAGAAACCGGGCAACCGCCGTCCGGTCCTGCCGAAGCTTCTCGCGCAGCACCTTGATCGCGACGACACCATGCTGCGGATGTGTCGCGCGATACACAGTGGACGTTCCGCCCTCGCCGACGAGGCTGTGGATCGAAAAACCGGCGAACAGCTTACCGACGAGTGACTCTCGTGACACGCGGCGAACCTAACCGAGACAACGTGTCGAGGCAAGCAAGGCAACTCCGACGTATTGTTGGGTATCAAGTCATTGCCCACAGCATGTTCTCCGATCCGGAGCACGTACCATGATCAGTTCATTGGCTCGATTCTGCCGGGCGTCACGCACTTCCTCGCTGCTGGCTCTAGCTGTTCTCCTCACGGCGACTGCCTGTGCCAGCGGATCCCGGGTGGGGAACGAGGGTGCGACGCCCGGATCACGAAGAGGGGCCGGCCTGGCCAGCGGGACAGGAGCGGCCCTGTACGAAAAAGCCGGGCTGATCTCGGTGATAGGCCCGGTGTCATACGTGGGCACGATCGGTCACTTTGCGACCCCGCATCCGGACAGCACGCTTTCCCTGCTGACGCTGTCGCTCACTGCACGAACGCTGACCTTCAATCGGGAAGGAGATCGGTTCCGTGCCGGCTATTCGGTCACGGCCGACATACGGAGTGGAGCTTCGGTAGTGCACCGCTTCGACGCGAAGGAAGTCGTCCGCGTCCGCAGCTTCAGGGAGACGACGCGGGGCGAAGAGAGCGTAATCTTTCAGGAGTACTTCCAGCTCGCGCCGGGTCGATATCGACTCTCGCTTGCGGTCAGGGACGAAGCCGGGTCGAGAGCCGGGACCTACGAAGCCGACATCACGATTCCCGCGATCCGGGCCCGTGGTCTTTCCTCCTCGGTGCCGATACACGAAGCTACCCCTCGTTCCAGTATCGACTCGTTGCCGCACCTCGTCGCGAGTCCACGGTCCACAGCCGTTTTTGGTCGTGACAGCCTGCTGTCCACCTATGTGGAGGCCTATGGCCTTGCTCCCGGTGAGCTTCTGCAGGCGGTCGTGAGGAGTGACAAGGGCGCCACTCTGTGGTCGGAATCCGTGATGCTGTCGACATCTGGTGGACTCTCGAGCGGCATCGTCCAGGTGCCCGTTGCGAGAGTGGGAATTGGGGCAGTGGAGCTGATCCTCTCGCGTGCAGACATCGCCGACACGACGCGGACTCCTCTGTTCGTCAGCTTCGGCGATGAGCTCCCCATTGCATCGTTCGAAGACATGCTGAGCTACCTTCGCTATTTCGCATCACCGGCGCGAATCAGGGCTCTCAGGGATACCTCGGTCGACATGCGAAGCGAAGCCTGGGCCACGTTTCTCCGGGAAACGGATCCGATTCCCACGACACCTCAGCATGAGGCCCTGCAGCTCTACTTCGCTCGAATCCAGCGTGCAAATATGGAGTTCCGCGAAGAAGGCGGTGCCGGGTGGCTGACCGATCGCGGAATGGTATTCGTCGCGCTGGGAGAGCCCGATCAGATCATCGAGCCCAACCCGACCCAGATGAACCAGCGGGGCCAGGCCCAGATATGGGACTATCAGCGGCTCCAGATACGTCTGGTCTTTGTCGACCAGACAGGATTTGATCGGTGGCGTCTCACACCGAACAGTGAGCTGGAATTCCAGAGCACGTTGCGCCGCGAACAGAATCGGTGACCCTGGCAGGGACACCCCTCGCTCTCCGGTGGGAGCTGGCGCGCAAGGCCTTGCACATGTTCTGGGTGGTTGTTCCAGTGGCGTATGCTCTCGGGACAAGCCGCGGCGTCATACTATCTGGTCTCGCAATCGCCTGTGTCGTCGCCATCGTCGTCGAGCTGGTCCGGAACTGGTCAGGCCCAGCTGGTGCTGCCTTTCGTCGAGTGACCGGCCTTCTGCTGAGGGAACATGAGCAGCATGGCTGGTCCGGGGCTACCTGGCTGCTGATCTCCTTCCTCCTCGCTGTTCTTCTTTTCGATGCTCCTGTGGCGATTGCGGCGATGTGGGCTGTCGCGGTTGGTGATGCGGTGGCAACCATTGTGGGCCGCACGATCGGACGCCACCGGATCGGCAAGTCGCCGAAGACCGTTGAGGGAAGTGTCGCATGTGCAGCTGCGGCAGCAATCGGCGCTCTCATGGTCGCAGGCCTTGATCCCGCGCTCAGTATCGCAGCGGGACTTGCCGCTGCGACTGCGGAATGGCCAACATCGCCTCTCGACGACAACCTGCGTATAGGAATGGGCGTCGGAGGAGGTATCCTGTTGTGCCGTATGGTGTTCTCTTGACAAAATATCCATTCGCTCCTATATAGGGCGCGCAAGCCGGTGGGCTTGCCCAGCACCACCCGTGCAGGATCCGGTTCACCCCGCAGGAGGCAGCTCGTATGGCCAGAGGGAAAGTGAAGTGGTTCAATGACGCGAAGGGTTATGGCTTCATTGAACAAGACGGCGGCGAGGATGTTTTCGTGCACTTCTCCGCAATCGCGATGGATGGATTCAAGACACTCGCCGAAGGGCAGGAAGTCGAATTCGAGATTCAGACCGGCGCGAAGGGACTGCACGCGGCGAACGTCCAGCGAGTCTGATTCGGATCGACAATCGTCGGCCGCTCGACCTGCCTCCGCCTGCCTCCGGCAGGCGGTTGTGCATCCCGTCCGATCATCCGGACCTTCAGGACATCGAAGCGCGGGGTCGGTGATTGTCTGGTCATTCGTGCACCGCCCCGCCAATATTCGGAGATGCAGCCGCCACCATCTCCTCGCCTCTTTCTCGTAGACGGCTACGCGCTGATCTATCGCGCGTTCTTCGCCCTGATATCGCGGCCACTGACGACGAGTCGCGGCGAGAACACCTCGGCCGCCTGGGGAATCGCGAACTTCCTCCAACGGATGCTCGACACGCACCAACCCGAGTATCTGGGCTGGGTGCATGATTCCGGGCTTTCCTTCAGGCATGAGCGGTATCCGGCATACAAGGCCACGCGCCAGAAGCTCTCCGATGAGCTTCAGGATGACTTCGATCGGGGAATGGAGCGGGTATGTCAGCTCCTAGACGCGTATCGGATTCCGATCCTTTCACTGGAAGGTTGGGAAGCGGATGATGTCATCGGAACGCTCGCGGCACGGGGCGTCGAGCAGGGGCTGAATGTGGTCATCGTCTCGGGGGACAAGGATTTTCAGCAACTCGTTCGTACTGGAGTCTGGTTGCTCAACCCTGGACGGGGAGGACCGGCCGGCGTCGAGGAGCAGTGGATCTCGCCGGAGAATGCCGAAGAGCGCCTTGGCGTCGCTCCCCGTCACGTAACCGACTATCTCGCGCTCGTGGGCGACTCCTCGGACAACGTGCCCGGTGTCCCCGGCATCGGTGACAAGACAGCCCGCGATCTCGTGCGTGAGTTCGGCGGGCTCGAACAGATTCTCATGAACGCGCCCTCCCTCACCAGGAAACGCCCGCGTGAGGCACTGCTCCAGTATCCGGATCGTGCGCTGCTCTCCAAGGAATTAGTAACTATTCGCGACGATCTCGACATTCAGCTGAATGTCGACAATCTCAAAGTGGGCTCTCCCAACCATGAGCGGCTCCGCGAACTCCTGATCGAGCTCGAATTTCACGGGCTGGCAAAAGGGGTCCTGGCTCCGGCTGCAGTGGCCGCAGAGACTCCGGCTCGAGAGACACGCTATCTCTCGGTCGAAACGGTCGAAGGCATGCTTGAGGTCGTCGCCAGGGCCAGACGAGCCTCCCGGATTGCCATCGACACCGAGACCATCATTGATTCGGACAGCCCGCAGAAGGGCGATCCACTTCGGTCGACCCTCGTTTCGATCGCGATCGCAATCGCACCAGGAGAAGCGTACTACTTCCCCTTTCGTCACCGCTCTGCCCGACCTGTCCAGGGCGACTTTCTGGTGGATGCCTCGGGCGACCGGTCGGCTAGCGACGCGCCCGATGAGCGGGAGCTCGTTCAGGGAGGAGACCCCACCAACGGCGATCGATCCGATGTCTCATCTCTCGTTGCCACCGACGCGAAACGAAGAAAGAAACCGGGGAACGAATCCGGTGGTATCGCCGGGAGGGTGATCAGGGATGGCGCACAGGCCGTCAGAAACCTCCCGCCGCTCGATGCGCCCGAGATGGGCCCCCTCCGCGCACTGCTCGAGGACTCCGCGGTAGGCAAGACCCTGCAGAACGCCAAGCACGATATCCTTGCGCTTCGGCGCGCTGGAGTCAGGCTGGGAGGGCTGGAGTTCGACACGATGCTGGCGAGCTACGTCCTCGATCCGGGGCGAAGGTCACACGGACTCGACGTCCTCGCCCTCGAGCTTCTCGATCACAAGATGACGTCTCTCGAGGACCTGCGTGGCAAGGGCAAGGGCGCGATCGCCTTCGATGAATGCCCGGTGGAGGCTGCGCGCGAGTACGCATGCGAAGACGCCGACATGACACTCCAGCTGCGGCTCGTCTTCGAGCCGCAGCTGGAGGCGTACGAGCTGTCCCGGTTGCTGCAGGAGGTCGAGATTCCCCTGGTTTCCGTACTCGCCGAGATGGAATTGATCGGGATTTCTATCGACGTCGAATGGTTTCGGTCGCTGAAGGCACGATTCAAGGGCGAGCGTGAAGCAGTCGAAAAGCAGATCTATTCGGTTGCCGGGACTGAATTCAACATCAACTCCAATCCACAGCTCCGGGAGATACTGTTCACCCGACTCGGTCTCCCGGTGACGAAGCGAACATCCACAGGACCGTCAACGGATGCGAGTGTGCTCCAGCGGATGGCCGATGAAGGCCATGAACTGCCGAGCCTCCTGATGGAGTACAGGGAGCTGGCGAAGCTCGAGAACACTTATCTCGATGCACTACCGGCCCTGGTCAATCCGCAGACGGGCCGGTTGCACACGTCGTTCAACCAGACAGTCGCGACCACCGGGCGTCTCTCATCAAGCGATCCTAATCTCCAGAACATTCCGATTCGACGCGAGCTTGGTCGCGACATTCGTCGCGGCTTCATCCCGCAACGCGGATGGAAACTGGTATCGGCCGACTATTCGCAGATCGAACTTCGCCTGCTCGCTCACCTGTCCGATGACGCTGCCTTCGTCGAGGCTTTTCGTGCCGGAGGTGACATTCACCGCCAGACTGCGTCGGTCATATTCGATGTACCGATCGACCAGGTTACGTCCGAGATGCGTGGTCGCGCCAAGACGATCAACTTCGCGACGATCTACGGCCAGGGTGCACACGCTCTGTCGCGACAACTGAAGGTCGAGCACGCAGTTGCCAGGGAGTTCATCGCGCGGTATTTCGAGCGCTTTTCCGGCATTCGCCGTTATCTCGATTCGATGGTGGAGTTCGCGCGCGAGCACGGGTATGTCCAGACGATCTTCGGCCGCCGCCGCTACATCCCGGAGCTCCGGGACCGAAGCTTCAACATTCGTGCGTTTGGCGAACGCACCGCCACCAATTCTCCAATCCAGGGTTCGGCAGCTGACCTGATCAAGATCGCCATGATCCACATTCACGATCGCCTGGATCGACGGCCATTCCGGAGTCGAATGCTGCTGCAGGTCCATGATGAGCTGGTCTTCGAGGTGCCACCGGAGGAACTCGGCGATCTTCAGGACATGGTGCGAGCGGAAATGGAAGGTGCGGCGGTCCTCTCGGTGCCTCTGGTCGTGGATATCGGTACGGGTGCCAACTGGGTAGAGACGAAGATGGAGTGAGTAATCCTCGGCGAGACGCAGTCGATACGGCCGAGCTCCAGTATCGCGAGTTCGGATCTCGTCGTGAGGGTATGATTCACGCGATGGATGGCGGTCTCTGGCTTCACCGGCATTCATGGAAAGGCACTGCCATGGCGCACCTGGTGTCAACGGACCGGATACGACTTCTTCAGTACGGACGCCACGTTGGCCTTCCGCCCCATCGGCTGCAGTTCAAGCCGCTCAAGGATCCCAGAACGGGCATTCGCCGCGATGCATGGCACTGGGATCTCATCGGTCGATTTCTTCCAGCCGCGGACTAACCACATGTCGTTCTCCTCAGCCGCGTGGCGGCTTGCCCTCGCACTCCCGGTAATCATCGCGTGTGAGCAGGAGCCTCGGCAACCAGTGATCGACTCCGCTGCGCCGGCGGTCGCACAGGCGAGTGACAGCGCGATGCCAACCTCAGCGGGCTCGACCTGGAACCCGTCCCTCGGTCCCGTTCTGTTCGTGTCCGGTGGGCAAAGCGATGCGAGCGTCGTCTTCCCGGAATTCTCCGACAGCACACTCACCGACACTACGACATTCGATACGTCCGGACTCGCCGGAATGCAGGTCGACCTCTTCGCGCGGGCAGGAATGACAGGTCGGGGTCGTTTGCGAACCGTTGCCGGGCCGACACGCAGTGATGGCTGTCTCTCGTGGCCTGATGCGCTCATCACCGTCGATTCCGCAGCTCCCAACAGCGTGTGGATGATCGCATTCGCTGCCAATCACGTGCGGCCAATCCCCCTGGATTCCATCGAGAGCTTCACCAGGGCGGATTCCACGAGGCTCACGGTCGATGTGGCGCGCATGGCGTCTCTCATCCCGGACGATACCGCGGCGGCCTTTCGCGGAATTCCATTCTTTGTCCGCCAGGTCCGACGCTTCAACATAGGGCCGCAGACTCGTGTGCTTGTCGCGAGTGTCACGCGTCGTCTCAACCAGGAGGCGAATCCGCTGGAGGAACAACTGCTGCTCATGGCGGAGCGCTCGGACTCCACCTCGGCTGGTCGCTGGGTTCCCGTCTACTACGAGCGTGTTTCCGGCCAGGAGGAAACCATCGAGACTACCGATGTCCTTGCGGCGGTCATGCTTGGTGGAGAAACGCCGGCGATAGTTCTCATCCGCGATTACGGCAACGGCAGTGCCTACTCCCTCCTGACCCGTGCTCGTGATGGCGTTTGGCGAATTTCGTGGAGCAGTGCCTATGCAGGCTGCTGATCGCGCTTCAGCCGAAGCCTGATGATCAGCACCTCCGGTGGGCAGCGGAAGCGGATGGGAATCTGTGATCCGGCGCCCGTAGTGACATAGAGTGGCGCCGTTGCATTCGGCACCCAGCCACTGGCGGTCTGCCTGCCGCAAATCCTCGAGCGGGTGATCGGGGCACCGTAACCCGGAAACACGACCTGACCGCCGTGAGTGTGCCCGGATACGACGAGTCCGATTCCGGCTTCTGCCGAGAGTGATAACACGGCGTCCGGATTGTGCGAGAGCACGATGAGGGGCGCATCGGCCGGCTTGTTGCGCACCCCTGCCAGCGGGTCCACCTGGCCCTCGTCTGCATCGCCAACGCCGCTCATGACAAGTGAAGTGCCTTCGCGCCGGATCACGACGTGATCGTTGACGAGCGTCCTTGCCCCGATCCCCCCGAGCCATTCGACGACGCAGTCTGCGTCGTAGTAATGATCGTGATTGCCGAGCACGGCTATCAGTCCATCACGGGACTGCAGGGTCGAGAGGTACGTGCCCAGTACAGGCAATGCCCGCCGATATGCGATGGCCGACAGTCGCCGATTGCGCCGGAACGATATTCCGTAATCGCCCAGAAGGACGACGACATCGGGGTTCGCGGCGTTCGAAGCAGCCACGATTCTCCGGAGATGACCCGACCCGCCTGGCTCTCGATGGTGGATGTCGGCCAGAACGGAGAGGACGTACCCCTCGAACTCGGGCGAAAGCCCGTGGAGGGGAACATCGATCACCGTGGTTCGCAAACTGACCGGCGCGACCAGTATGGCGTGCAGCCCGAGGGCCGTCGCCAGCACCAGCATACCGAGTATCAGGAAAATCACTCGATCGGACGGATTTCCATGCCGTCCGAAGGCGGCCCGGCTTCGGATGGAGGATCTGTTACCTCGGGCTGGCTCCCGGAATTCCGGGGCACTTTTCTTCGCTCGACGATGTCGGACGCACTCGTGCGGATAACACGTCGAAAACGTGCTGACGCCACCAGATGAGGGACTCCATAGACAACGAGCCACAACATGAGGAGTGCGTTGATCAGGTTCGCCCTTGGCCAGGCCAGCCCAATGGCGATGAGGCCGACGCTCAGTGCGATGACCACGGCGCGAAGCATCGAGAAATCGAGTCCGTAGCGGACTCGCCAGGGGCCTCCTGACCCGGCGGTAACGACTACACGGCCGGACGTGATGAAGAGGAGAATGCCGAGCCGAGGGGCCTTCCAGGGCCGTGGCATCCGGAATCGCAGTCCACCAACCGCACCGGCACGGTCAACGGTTGCTCCACGGGTCGTCAACTGCTGATCGAGGTTTCGAAGAATGGCCTCGACCTGACGCACGCTCGGCTCCCGACGCAGATCGAGGGATCGCATCAGGAATCTCTGGAGTCCATGCGTCCGAGCGCTGCCGGCGCCGTGACTCGCCCGGCAAAACCAGCCAGCGCGAGAAGCGTCAGAGCATACGGGATCGCCAGAACGAGCTGGTATGAAATGCTCCAGCCCATTGCCTGGACGAGATACTGCAGTGCCATCGCCGAGCCGAAGAGTACAGCGGCGATCACGGCGCCCAGTGGGTGCCATCGTCCCAGCACCACAATGGCGATCGCGATAAACCCTCGGCCGGCTGACATCCCTTCAATAAAGGTTCCGGATTGTGCGAGAACCAGAGCACCTCCTGCCAGACCGCCAAAAAGACCCCCGACCACCAGACACATGAATTGAGTCCATCGGACGTCTATTCCAGCTGCAACGGCGGCTGC
Source organism: Gemmatimonadaceae bacterium (assembly GCA_041743365.1). Taxonomy (GTDB): domain Bacteria; phylum Gemmatimonadota; class Gemmatimonadetes; order Gemmatimonadales; family Gemmatimonadaceae; genus JANPKQ01. The sequence continues at coordinate 19,890 of JBGTMW010000341.1, read as the reverse complement.
CGGATTCTCTCCGCAGGCGCGAACTGCCAACCCGAGATGAGTACGAAAGAGGACCAGCCAGAGCAAAGGGAACAGGAGATACGCCAAATAGGTGGTCAGCGGCTGAGCGAACAGGGCCGGGCCGAACCATGGAATGCTCGACAGGGCGGGGACGCGAATCGGAAGAAGCGTGGGAATGGAGAGGCCTGCTCCCGTCGACCCGTACATGGTTCGATAAAGAAGGCCGGTCGTTCCGAGCCCGAGGAGGGTAATGGCGGTGCCCGTCACGATCTGGTCGGCGCGCCGCAGCGCTATGAATCCACCGCTCACCGCTCCAATGACTGCCCCGGCAGTGGCCGCTCCAGCTAGGCCGAGTGCCACACTTCCGCTTCCAGCCCCCACGAGCGCACCGAACGCACCCGCGATGATCGCTCCTTCGAGACCGATGTTGATGACACCGGAACGCTCTACGAGGACCTCTCCGAGCGCAGCCAGCGCGAGCGGGGTAGCGGTCCGCACCGACGCCTCGAGAAACAGGGGGAAGGTATCGTTCACGAAGTCAGTGCCGCGGGTGGTCCAGCATCGATGGGAGTGGTCGAGCCTCTCGCCAACCGGCCTCGCACTACCGATCGCGACGCAATGGCAACCATTGCGAGGATCAGGATGGCTTCGACGATCGACACCAGCACTGACGGCACTCCGGCATCGCGCTGCATGGCGGCCCCACCTGCCTCGAGCGCGCCAAGCAGGGTGCCGGTAAAGAGAATCCCCAGTGGGTTCAGCCGTGCAAGAAGTGCAACCGCAATGGCCGTATAGCCGTAGCCCGGGGACAGGCTCTCATAGAGTGCGTAGGTCACGCCCAGCACTTCAATTGCGCCTGCCAACCCGGCCAGCGCCCCACTGGCGATGAAGACACCGAACGTCGTCGCTACCACATCAATCCCACCGGCACTCCGAGCCGCTACGGGATTGGCACCGACGGCGCGTATGCGAAACCCGATCTCCGTGTGGCGAAGGGCAACCCAGACGGCCACGCACGCCAGAACGGCGATCAGAACTCCCGAGTGGAGCCGCGTTCCCGGTATGAGAATCGGGAGGTGTGAGGAGACAGGAAGAGTCGACGACTGTGGATAGATCCCGGTCGGCTCCTGAAGTGGCCCACGTACCAGGAAGCCTACCAGATGCAGCGCCACGAAATTGAGCATGATCGTGCTGATGATCTCCAGGACGGAGAATCGCGCACGCAGCAGGCCTGCCAGCCCGGCCAGGAACGCTCCGCCCAGCGCACCGGCCAGCAGCGCCGGAAGAAGAACGAACATGCCGAGCTCACTGCCCCAGTGAAGCCCGACCGTTGTTGCCATCGCAGCCCCGGCGAGGAGCTGGCCATCTGCGCCGATGTTCCAGACCCCGGCCCGAAAGGCCAACCCTACGGCAAGACCCGCGAGTATCAGCGGTATGGCTCGTACGAGCGTAGCGGACGCAAAGGCGTAGCCCGATCCGAGCGTCCCGCGCCAGAAGGCACCGAGTGCACGAACAGGCTCATGGCCCGTCACGATCAGGAGCAGTGACAGAAGTACCGCAAGGGCTCCGATCGCAAGGATCGGATTGACGAGACTGGTGACCAGACCCGCGTGGCGTTTCATCAGGGGATGCCGCGGAGAGCTTGGAGCACGGGAGCGAGGGTGCGCGGATAATCGATGGTGTGAGGTCGCCTCGATGAAGGCAAGGACGGAGTGGCGTTGGTTGCCCTCTATCCCGCGTCCGGATATTGTAGTGATTCGATCCTTCTCCCCCCCAGTTCGCCACAGCCTCGTGTCTCCGCCGCCCGTACTGCAGAGCTTCGTAAACGGCACCTTTCGTATCGCAGCATCCAGCGACTGGACCGAACACCTCAATCCCTCGGATGCGGCCGATACGGTCGCTCGTGTTCCGGACAGCACGCCTGAAGATGTCGATGAGGCGGTGGCGGCCGCCGCCGAGGCGCAGGCGACGTGGCGCGGACTGCCAGGTCCGATACGCGCAGAGCACCTTCACAAATGGGCGGCGACCATAGCGGGCCGCTCGGATGAGCTCGCGAAGGCAATCAGTCGGGAAGCGGGGAAGCCGATCGGCGAAGCACGGGGTGAGGTGGGACGGGCTGTCGTCATTCTCCGCTATTACGCTGGCGAGGCGGTACGGCAGATCGGAGAGGTGATTCCCGCACAACTGCCAGGCGCCCTTCAGTTCACGTTGCACGAGCCGCTGGGCGTAGTAGCCCTGATCACGCCGTGGAATTTCCCGCTCGCGATCCCCCTCTGGAAGGCGGCTCCTGCCATTGCGTTCGGAAACACCGTGGTGCTCAAGCCGTCGGAAATGGCATCGCATGTCGCTTCTCTGCTTGCGGAGACGGCCGGGGCTGCAGGTCTTCCTCCGGGGGTTTTCAACGTCGTCCTCGGGCGTGGAGCCACGGTGGGCACGCGGTTGCTGCGAAACGAGCAGGTGCACGGGATCAGCTTCACGGGGTCATCGACGGTCGGGAAAATCGTGGCTGCAATCGGCGCGGAGCGGAATGTCCGCTATCAAACCGAAATGGGCGGGAAGAACGTCATCATCGTGGACCGGGATGCAGACCTGGATGCGGCGGCCAAGCTCGCGGCCAGCGGTGCGATGCGCTACGCGGGGCAGAAGTGCACTGCCACGAGCCGCATTGTCGTCACCAGTGATGTCGAGGAGAAATTCCTGAGCCGGCTTCGCGCGCAGGTCGAAGCCCTGCCGCTCGGCCCTGTCGATGATCCTGCCTCGGCGGTCGGTCCGCTGATCAGCAGGCAGGCGCGAAGCACGATAGAGCGCACTCTCGCGGACGCGGCACCGGAACGGCTCTTCGGTGGTGTACTTCCGGCTGATGAGCGCTTCGAGCGCGGATCCTACTTTGCACCGCTGGTGATTCGCCTCCAGGGTCCCGACGATGTGCTGGCTCAGAAGGAACTCTTCGGTCCGGTGCTCGGCATCCTGTCGGCGGGGAATCTCGACGACGCCATCGACATGGCGAATCGGACGCCTTATGGTCTGAGTGCGTCCCTGTTCACGCGCGACATAGCGACGGCGCTGCGGTACGTGCACCGTATCCAGGCTGGCCTGGTTCGGGTGAACGGCGACACCACCGGAGTCGATCCTCACGCGCCATTCGGCGGGATGAAGGGATCCAGCTCGGGTAGTCGAGAACAGGGTTCGGCCGCGCGCGAATTCTACACGGAAACAAAGACCATCCAGATCAACCCCTGACCCCGAGACCGATGCAGCAATCCGACTGGAGCGGCGTATTCGCCGCCATCACGACTCCCTTTTCGAAGAACGGCTCCGTCGATCACGGGTTCCTCAAGGAGCACGTCGAATGGCTGCTCTCACATGGAGTTCGAGGCATCGTTGCGCTCGGATCGCTCGGAGAAGCCCCGACTCTCACGGGCGATGAGAAGCGCACCGTTCTGACTGCGGCGCATGCCGCAATCTCGAGCCGAGTTCCGCTGATTGCCGGAATCTCGGGAATGAGCACGTCCGAGGCGCAGGCGCTCGCCCGTCAATCTGCGGATCTGGGCTGCGATGGCCTCATGGTTCTGCCGCCATATGTCTACCGCGGAGACTGGCGGGAAACGTCTGCCCACATGGAAGCGATCATCCAGGCAACCAGCCTGTCGTGCATGCTGTACAACAATCCACTGGCGTACGGGACCGATGTCACGCCGGTGCAGATCCACGAGCTCTGCCGCTACGAGAACCTTCATGCCGTGAAGGAGTCGAGCGGTGACATCCGACGCATCACGGCAATTCGCGAGCTGGTCGGAGATCGGCTGGAGATTTTTGTCGGGATGGATGACGTGATCGTGGAAGGCATAGCCGCAGGCGCGGTGGGATGGATCGCCGGACTGGTGAATGCGCTGCCGGAAGAATCAGTCCAGTTGTTCAACCTCGCGGCCACCAAGGGATCGGAAGCCGCCCGGCCACTGTACGAGTGGTTTCTCCCACTGCTGCGGCTCGACACGGTGCCCAAGTTCGTCCAGCTGATCAAGCTTGCCCAGGAGGAAGTCGGGATGGGAAGTGCGAACGTTCGTCCCCCGCGGCTCGAGCTGACCGGCGATGAGCGGGAGATGGTCAGTGCACTCATCCGTGAGCGGCTGGCAAACCGGCACTAGCAGCCCCGCGGACGCATGCACGAAATCGAAGTCGTCGATTCACATACCGAGGGAGAGCCGACTCGCGTCGTGATCTCCGGCTGGCCCCAGCCCTCCGGATCAACAATGGCCGAGCGCCGCGAGTCCATGCGGCGAGATCAGGACCAATTGCGGAGCGGGGTGGTCCGGGAGCCGAGGGGCCATGACGCCGTAGTCGGTGCACTGCTGACGCCGCCGATCTCGCACGGCGCAATCACCGGAGTCGTTTTCTTCAACGATGTCGGCTATCTCGGGATGTGTGGTCACGGACTCATCGGTGTCGTCCGGACGCTCGAGTTTCTTGGTCATATCCGGCCAGGCGTCGTCCGCATCGATACTCCGGCGGGAATGGTCAGTGCCGAGCTGAGCGAGAGCGGTGACGTCGTCATCCAGAACGTTCCGGCGTATCGCCATCTCGCCGACGTCGAAGTCAGTGTCGCCGGTGTCGGGCAGGTTCGCGGAGACGTCGCGTATGGAGGCAACTGGTTTTTCCTCACTGAAGTCCCGGGCGTCTCGCTCGCCATGACCAACGTGCGGGAGCTCCTTTCCCTCACGACCTCGATTCGGGATGTTCTCGAACGTGATGGGATTACGGGTGCCGATGATGCGCCGGTCGATCACATAGAGCTGTTCGGGGCGCCGGCGCGCACTGACGCCGATAGCCGCAACTTCGTTCTATGTCCCGGTGCCGCTTACGATCGGTCTCCCTGTGGTACAGGGACGTCGGCAAAGATGGCGGTGCTCCACGCCCGGGGAGAGCTCGCACTCGATGAACCGTGGCGGCAGGAGAGCATCACCGGCAGCATGTTCACCGGCTGGCTCACCGAGCGCGCCGGATCCCTGATTCCTCACATCAGTGGCCGTGCGTTCGTGACGTCCCGTGCCACGCTGCTCTTCGACGAGCAGGACCCGTTTCGCTTCGGCATTCCGGCATGAGCAGCGCCACCCGCCACCCCGATGTCGTCATCGTGGGTGCGGGCGTGATTGGCGCGGCCTGCGCGGCCGCTCTCTCCAGGGAGGGCCTTCAGGTAACGCTGCTCGATGCCGACTTTCCTGGAGGAGGAAGTACGGGGGTCGCGATGGGTCACATCGTCGTGCTGGACGATTCAGCTCTTCAACTTTCGCTGACAGCGTATTCGCGGGCCCTGTGGACGGAGTTGAGCCGGGAGCTTCCGCCCGATTGCGAAGACGAGAAGCGCGGAACTCTCTGGCTGGCGACCAATGACGAGGAGCTCTCCGCCGCCCGAGCCAAGGGGGAGATCCACGCAGCGCAGGGCGTGGTGACAATGCTCCTCGACGACCGCGAGCTGGCGGAGCGCGAGCCAGCGCTCAGGAGAGGACTCGCCGGGGCTTTGTTCGTTCCGGATGATCGCGTGCTCTATCCGCCTACCGCCACTCGATATCTGGTGCAGCAGGCCCGAATTCGGGGTGCGACGGTCAGGGTTAGCTGCGTCGTCGAATCGATCGCTGCACGCAGTGTCACCGTTCGCGAGGGGAATGGCCAGAGCTCCACTATCTCGACGGATGCCGTCATCAATGCCGCCGGGGTCGATGCGCCGCTGCTGGTACCAGGACTTCCCATCGTTCCGCGAAAGGGGCACCTCGTCATCACTGACCGCTACCCGGGAATCTGCTCGAGCGAGCTGGTCGAACTGGGCTATCTCCACAGCGCACACAGCACGACAGGCGCATCGACCGCCTTCAACGTCCAGCCGCGCGCCACGGGGCAGATCCTGATCGGATCCTCACGGGAGCTGGTAGGGCGCGATCGCTCGATCAATCAGCCGCTGCTCCGCGCAATGCTGCGGCGCGCGCTCGAATTCCTGCCGGCGTTGGCGGAATGCTCGGCGCTCAGGGCATGGACCGGGTTCCGTCCAGCGACACCGGATAACCTGCCACTGATCGGACGCTGGGATGCCATTGAGGGAGTATGGATCGCCGCGGGGCATGAAGGCCTCGGTGTGACAACCGCGCTCGGAACTGCCGAGATCATCACCGCGGGAATTCTGGACCGCGAACCCCCACTCCCAGCGGCGCCGTTCTCTCCCATGCGCAGAATGCCCGAGCCAGAACTGGCAGGCGCGCCATGAGTGCGCTCATTGAAATCGTGGTGGACGGCAGGCGCGAGCAGGTCGTCGACGGCATGCCGCTCGCCGCGGCCCTCCTGTCTCTCGGCGTGACCGCCTTCCGGACATCCACCCAGGGAGAGCCTCGCGCACCGCTTTGCGGCATGGGAACGTGCTTCGAGTGTCGCCTGACGATCAACGGAAGGGAGCACCAGCGGTCCTGCCTCATTCCCTGCACGGCGGGGCTGGTAGTGGAGACCGCACAGCGGTGAAGACACCCGGTGTCGTCAGGTGTGATGTGGTTGTGGTGGGCGGTGGCCCTGCCGGGATAGCGGCGGGAACACGCGCCGCGGAGGCTGGTGCTGATGTCATCGTCATTGATTCGGCAGCACGCCCCGGGGGCCAGATCTGGCGTCACCGCGACAGGACGTCGCTTCCACGTCTTGCCCGGCGGTGGATCGAGCGATCAGAGCGCGCTGGAGTGAAGTGGGTGCTCGAAGCGACAGTGATCGACGGCTCGGCGGAACAAGGCAGGGTGACGGTAACCACGCGTGAAGGCACGCACCTCGTCAGCGCTCCGAAGACGATCATCGCCACCGGCGCACGCGAGCTGTTCCTGCCGTATCCGGGATGGACGCTCCCCAACGCAATGGGGGTCGGTGGTGCCCAGGCGATGCTGAAGGGCGGGCTCGGTGTCGAGGGAAAGCGGGTAGTAGTCGCAGGCTCGGGGCCACTCCTTCTCCCCGTTGCCGCAGCGATGGCCAGGTCGGGCGCACGCATCGTTGCGTTCGCCGAACAGGTATCCTCGCTGAAGCTCGCCACATTCGGGCTTTCACTATGGGGGCAGCCGGAGAAGATCCTGCTCGCCGCCCGGTATGGTAGCGCAGTCCCTGTTCGCGCCTACCACTCCGGAGTCTGGGTGGAGCGCGCGGACGGTGATCGACGTGTTGAAATGGTGACCCTGACGAACGGTACTCGCCGTTGGACAGAGCCATGCGATCTGCTGTGCTGCAGCTATGGCCTCGTGCCGGGCACCGAGCTGGCCCGGCTGCTCGGCTGCGCGGTCATCGATGGCTGCGTCGTAGTCGATGCGTTTCAGCGGACGACTGTAGCCGGGGTGTTCAGCGCGGGCGAAACCACTGGCGTTGCGGGAGACTCGGCATCGATAGCAGAGGGCGAGATCGCCGGAATCGTCGCCGCTGGTGGAGACAGTGTCCGGGTTCCTGGTGAGCTGCATCGGCGCCGGAATCAGGGTATTCGATTCGCGGCACGCATTGCGAACACCTTCAGCCCCCGCGCGGAGCTGCTCACGCTCGCCCGGCCGGATACCGTCGTATGCCGGTGTGAAGACGTGCGCTTCGGTCAGCTAGATCCGACCTGGACTGCCCGGCAGGGGAAGCTTTATGCGCGGGTCGGAATGGGACCCTGTCAGGGCGTGGTATGCGGTCCAGGTCTCGCGCACGTACTCGGATGGCCTGCCGGGTCGATACGACCTCCGCTTTTCGCACCATTGCTGGGAGAATGGATCTCGGACGAAGCGACGGTGGACGCCTCGCCAGACCCCGCAGCATGACGACGAGCAGGCCAGCTTCAGCTGGCTTTCATGAACACCGCCGGGATCGCGATCAGTGCCCGTCGTCTCCGCCGACGAGAGGGTAGTCCCCGGTACGCGAGGTCAGTGGCGCATGCTCGCCATCCTCGCCATTGCGGAGCTGCTCGGCATGTCGCTGTGGCTCGCGGGAAGTGCGGTCGCTCCGCAGCTTGCCGAACGATGGGGACTGAGCTCCAGCGAGGCCGGTTGGCTTTCGACATCTGTACAACTGGGGTTCGTGGCGGGAACGGCTGTCGCTGCCATACTGAACCTTGCCGATACACTCTCATCGCGGGCCTACTTCGCGTCAGCAGCGCTTGCAGGCGCAGCCGCAAACGCCGCGCTGGTGATCGTCCCCGGGTACGGCAGCGCGCTCGTCGCGAGATTCCTGACTGGTGTGTGCCTCGCTGGCGTCTATCCGCCAGCGATGAAGATGATCTCGACCTGGTTCAGGGAGCGTCGAGGGCTCGCGATAGGCACTATCGTCGGTGCACTGACTGCAGGGAAGGCGATGCCTTATCTCGTCAATGCAATCCCCGGCGTCGGCGTGACTCCGGTTGTGCTCTACACATCTGCAGGAGCTGTCGGCGCGGCTTTCCTGGTGATGCTGTTCTACCGCGACGGTCCATATCCCTTCCCCCGGCGCCCGTTCGAGTGGGCACTCGCGAAGGCGGTGTTCGACCTGCGCGAATACCGTCTCGTGCTCGGAGGTTACGCCGGCCACATGTTCGAGCTGTACTCCTACTGGGTGTGGATCCCGGCATTCCTGGCAGCGAGTGTTGCTGGCCGGGACATCTCGGCGTCGACCGTATCCGGTCTCGCGTTCGCTGCGATCGCTGTCGGTGCGATCGGCTGTATCTGGGGTGGGGCGGTCGCCGATCGGATCGGCCATGGCCGGTTCGTCATGAGGGCGATGGGAGTGAGCGGGATTTGCGCACTGCTCACGCCCGCAGTCTTCGGACGGTCAGTGACTCTGCTCGCACTGCTGGCCCTGGTCTGGGGAACGGCCGTCATCGCCGACAGTGCACAGTTCTCAACCCTCATTACCAGGGTCGTCCCGCCTCACGCCGTTGGAACGGCGCTGACGCTCCAGACGTCGATCGGCTTTCTCGTAACGACGATATCCATCCAGCTCATTCCGCCCCTGGTCGAGCTGGTCGGGTGGCGTTACGCCTTCCCGATACTTGCCCTCGGGCCGGCGATGGGAATTCTGCTGATTCGTCGATTGCGAATCTCCTGACGGCTGCTCGGCCGCCCCGGAACAGAGCACCCGCGCAGAACATCATCAACACCGTTCTACGTCCCGAGCATGGCCTTGCCGATGGCGTCGCGATCGGGCAAGGTCATGCGCAAGGATCCGGCGTACATCACGAGAGTACGGTTGGCGAGGGCGAGCAGTTCATCGAGATCGCTCGAGTAGGTGACAATGGCCATGCCGTCATCCCGGGCACGCCGCAATCGTTCGTGAATCGCAGCAGCTCCGCGCATGTCGAGGCCGCGAGTCGGATTCTCGGCAACCAACAGCGACGGTGTACCGGCAAGCTCACGCGCCAGAACGAGCTTCTGCTGGTTTCCCCCTGACAGCGTGGCCGCCGCTACCTCGGGAGATGGCGCCCGGATGTCGAATTCGCGGAGAAGGTCGCGGGTGTTGCCGCGGACCTGTGCCCATGGCGTCAGACCTCTTCGGATCCCGGAGTCGCGCAGCGCCATGTTCTCGGCGAGGGAGAAGTCGAGAACGAGCGCTTCGCGATGGCGATCCTCCGGAATGAACCCGATCCGCGATGGCCTGTCGATGTGTCCGTCAGCGATCGGAACCCGGCCCGCAACCGCCCGCAACAACTCGCGCACTCCGCTACCGGCGACACCGGCGATACCGATGATCTCTCCTGACCTGACCTCGAGGGTCGCGTTGCGAACACGCTGGATACCATGATCATCCACGACGGAAACATCGGTCGCGCGGAGCACGATCGTAGCGTTTGGCCGGTTCGTGAAGTCGGAGCGCGGTACCGGGATGTCAGGCGCAGACGCGTCGTGTCCAGGTGTAATCCAGGCGGAACCCAGAATGGCGGTAGCGAGGCTCGACTCGGACAGGCCTGCCGCGGGTGCCGCGAGGACCGTCGCACCACGGCGCAGCACCGTCACATCATCGGCTATGGAAAGCGCCTCGCGGAGCCTGTGAGTGATCAGGATGACCGTAAGACCGCCGTCGGCGAGCTTTCGCAGCCTCTGGAGCAGCAGCTCGGCGTCGAGAGGGGCAAGCACCGCCGTTGGCTCGTCGAGGATGAGAATGCGCGCGTTCTGGGCGAGTGCCTTCACGATCTCGAGCTGCTGCTGACCGGGGACGCTCAGCAATCCGGCGATTTCCGACGGGTTCAGGTTCATCCCTGTCGCGGCACCTATCGACTCGATCTGGCGCGCAGTCGCCTTCGTGTCGAACAGGCCACGCCGCCCGAGGGCGACGTTCTCGGCGACAGTCATCGCGTGAACGATGGTGAAGTGCTGGTGCACCATACCGAGCCCCACGGCGATTGCATCCGCCGGCGTCGTCAAGCGGACCGGCAAGCCCTCGACTCGAACCCTGCCGCTATCCGCGCGGGCCAGTCCGTACGCGATGCGCATGAGGGTGGTCTTTCCCGCGCCGTTCTCTCCGAGGAGCGCGTGTACGGTTCCTGGTCGAACCTCCAGCGATGCGCCGGTGAGGGCGTCCACCGAGCCGAAGCGCTTCGAAATGGCCTCCAGCGCAAGCGCGGTGGAGACAGTCACAGCCCTGAAGCAAGCGCAGTGGAGACAGTCACAGGCCCGTCGGTGCTTCGATGAAGGACCACGGAATTCTGTACTCCGCAGCGATGCGCCCGGCGAGTGCCCGGACTCCGAGAGTCTCCGTCGCGTAGTGACCCGCGTAGATGATGACGATTCCCTCTTCCGGTGCATCGACCGCCGTCCAGTGCGGACCTTCGCCCACGATCAGGGTGTCTACGCCAGTGGAGGATGCCTCGGCAAGCGTCTCCGCTGATGCGCCGGCTCCGGTGCATATGGCCCAGCAGCGCGTGACCCGGTCAGGGCCGATATCGGTAGCGCGGGTGTCGCCACCGTGATGCCGAACGAACGTGCGTGCTCGTTCCAGGAGTGCGGACGTCGGGATGGAAGCCTCGCCCCGGACCCCGATCGTCACTCCACGGAACTCGGCGAAGCCACCACTGGGCTCGAGACCGAGCTCGCGCGCGAGGAGAACGTTGTTCCCCACCTCCGGGTGTGCGTCGAGAGGGAGATGCGATGCATATACCGCAATGTCATGCTCGAACAGGAGCCGGAGTCGCTCGTATCGGGTTCCGCGCAGGGGCTGCAGCCCGCCCCAGAACATGCCGTGATGGACGACAAGGAGGTTCGCTCTCGCGGCGATGGTCCGTTCGATCACGGTCCGTGAGATGTCGACCGAAGCAGCTACCCGTGTAATGTCGCCGCGGTTCGCCAGCTGGACTCCATTCAACGCGTTCGGATAGTCAGCGATCGCCTTCGTTCCAAGCAGCTCATCGAGTTTCTCCGCTATGGAGGTCAGTGTCGCCCGGCTCATGAGCCGGACGCGGAATCGGTGAATGCCGTCGACGGTGCCCGGAACAGGCCCTCGAGCATCGACCGCTGGATGGAGTCGACCGCCACCCTTGCCGCAGCGGGAATTGCGCTGGCGAGCGCGGGATTCATGATGATACTCACGACACTCTCACGACCACCGAGTCGAATTACCCTGCCTCTGAATCTTCCATCCTGAACCTCGCGTGCTACGGAGAGCAGCGCGTGTGGCAGGTCGATGACGACACTCGCGATGATCACCGTCGGCGCGACAGAGTTCTGATCGGAGTTCGTGCCGAAGACGAACACACCGTTCCGTTCACGGGCTGCGTTGAAGATCCCGAGACCAGCGGCGTCGGCATTCTGGAAAATCACATCGGCGCCGCGATTCATGAGGGCGATAGCCTGCTCCTTGCCAGCGCTGACATCATCCCAGGTGCCCAGATATGTCGTCAGAACCCGCACGGATGGGCGTGCGGCCCGCGCACCGGCCTCAAATGCCTGGAAGCTGCTCTTGACCGGCGGAAACTCAGCGCCGCCTATCGCTGCGAGGGTTCCGGTCTTCGTCAGGTACGCGGCCATGGTGCCGGCGAGGTACGATGCATCCTCCATGTTGAAGACCATGCCCGCCACGTTCGGCAGCACGCTGTTGCCCGAGGTCGTCACGAAGATCGTTCGCGGATAGGATGGCGCGACCCGCAATGCGGCATCCTGGAACTCGAATCCGTGACCGAACACAAGGTCGTAGCCCTGCGCGCCGTACTGCCGAAAGTTCTCCTCGAACTCCGCGGGGGTCTTCGTCTCGATGTGACTGACCTGAGCGTTCAGGCTGTCCCGGATACGGATGAGGCCATCGTATGCGCCTCCGTTCCATGACCGGTCGGAGATGGGACCCGGGGTCAGGAGCGCTACGCGGAAAGTTGCTTCACCGGGTTGGCGAGCACTGTCGGCGGAGTCGCCGCTTCCTGGGGCGCACGATATCGCGGCGGCGAGGAATGCGATGTGGGCTGCTGTGGACAAGGGCCGCGCATGCCTGTGCATGGGTCGCCTAATTCGTGTAGTGGTAAGGGTTTATGCGCTTGTGGAGAAGTGCCCCGAAAACGCAGAAAGGCGGCCGGCTGCCGAAGCAGCGACCGCCTTGACGAGAGTACGCTTAAACCCTGCCGAAATCAACGCACGACGGCTACCGCTGGGGGACGAATCTCGTCGTCTTCGAGGCGTGCCGGTGACTCATCCATGCGCACGGCGCCGTTTATCTGACCGCCCTCGCGAATCACGATCGTCTTGGTGTGCACGTTTCCAATGACCGCGGCGGTTCCCTGGATCTCCACGCGCTCGAGGGCGTGGATCGCGCCTTCGACCTGACCCCCGATGACGGCCTCGCGGGTTTCAATGTCTCCCTTTACCAGGCCTTGGCGACCGAGGAGAACCTGCCGCGCACCGCGGATCGTGCCTTCAACGGTTCCTTCGATCTTGAGGACACCCGAGCACTCCATGTCGCCGATGACCTTCGAGCCAGCGGCAATCACCGAGAGATTCGCGTCGCCGTTCCCCTGGGGGGCGCGCGCCTCACTGCCATTCGAGTCCTTATTGAACATTGCCATTGCGCGATTCCTTCGTGATGAGCTGCATGGGATCCAGCACCTTCCCGGCGCGTCGTACTTCGAAGTGCAGGTGCGGCGCGGTCGACCTGCCGCTGTTGCCCGAGAGCGCGATGGTGCGGCCTCGTGCTACACGGTCGCCTGCCTGTACGAGAACCTTGCTGGTGTGGGCGTAGAGTGTTTCGTAGCCATCCAGATGCGCGACGCGAACCGAGAGGCCGTATTCGTCGTCTTCCTTCACCTCGACGACTACGCCCCCTCCCGCGGCACGAACAGGTGTCCCGATCGGAACCGCGACATCGAGGCCGGGGTGCGCGTCGTTATAGGTGCTGGGACCTGCTGTTCCGCGTGTGACGTAGCCCGGGACAGCGAGCGGCCACGAGGTTGGAATGGTGAGCGGAACCGAGTCAGGCGCACTGGCTCCCGCCTCCTTCGAGGTGGCACCGAGCATCACCTGCACCTGATCGTATTGCTTCTGGAGCTGAGCAAGGGTCAGCGTCAGGGTGTCGAGCCGCATTCCATCCTTCTCGAGCTTCCCTATCTGCGCCGTGAGCACGGGGACGCGAAAAGTCTGAAACGCGAAGAATGCCCAGCTGCCGGCGAGAATCGCGAGCACGATCCGGCCAGTTCGAGACATGAAAAAGCGCAGCAGCCTTACCTGGCGGGTGCCGAGGATGATCGTTCGGTTGGCCAGGCCGCCTTCACGCTGCACCTGGATGATCATCGATCCGGCATGCGGCGTGTAGATGTTGCCGTAGCCGCGCGAATCACTCGGCTTGGGGTTCGTCACATCTGCTCCCGTTTCGGTCCAAGCACCAGGTCGAGCACCCTCTCGAGGTCTTCGGAGGAATAGAAGGAGATCGCGATGACCCCTCGCTCGCCGTCGGAGACCGCGATCCTCACGTCGGTCTGCAGATGACGACGAAGATCATCCTCGATTCGTCTCGTTTCCGCGGTTCCTTCGGTCCCCTTTTTCGCCTTGCCTTGCTTTAGACGCCGGGCCTTCCCGGGAAGTCTTGCCTGCCGCTCGACATCGCGGACAGTCAGACCTTCAGTCACGATGCGGCGGGCCAGTTCGATCATGGCGCGCTCGTCACCCAGGGCGAGCAATGCTCGTGCGTGGCCAAGGGTAATCTTCGCCTCTTGCACAAAGCGGCGCACCGAAGCAGGTAAACCCAACAGCCGCAACATGTTAGCGACGGTCGAGCGATCCTTGCCGACCACATCGGCCACCTGCTGCTGAGTCAGCTCGAACTCTTCGATGAGTCGCTGATAGCCCTCGGCCTCCTCGAGCGGGTTGAGATCGGCACGCTGGAGATTCTCGACGAGGGCCAGAGTCAGGAGCGCCTTGTCATCGAGTGGTCGCACGAGTGCGGGTATGTCGCTCCACCCCAGCCGGCTTGCAGCACGGAGGCGGCGTTCTCCGGCCACCAGCTCGAAGCCCTTTGCGTTGGGAGCGGGGCGAACGGTTATCGGCTGGAGAAGCCCGTTGGCGCGGAGGCTCGACTCCAGATCAGCCAGCTCGTCCTCATTGAACGTGCGGCGAGGCTGGTAGGGATTGGGACGGATATCGCCCAGCCGAATCCTCTGGAGTTCGCCTTTTTCCTTCGCTTCGGCGGCCGACGCGGGATTGGCGAGCGAGGCGCTACCCAGAAGGGCTTCGAGCCCGCGCCCGAGCCGGCGTGGTTTTTCAGTGGTCATGGACGGGCGGAGGTAGTCCTGGTGAGATCGATGCCCCGAATTGCGTTCGAGCGCGGAACCGGGGGCGTTCGACTTACTGGTGAAGGACCAGGTTCGGCTCGCCCCGTTCGGTTGCGCGGTGACGTGCAAGCAACTCATTGGCGACGCTTACATACGCCTGCGCGCCGACGGAGGCGACATCGTAAAGGATGATCGGTTTCCCGAAGCTGGGCGCTTCGGCCAGTCGGACATTTCTCGGGACGATGGTCTCGAAAACCTTGTTGGAGAAATACTCTCGTGCGTCTGCCGCAACCTGGCGGGACAGGTTGAGTCGGGCGTCGTACATCGTCAGGAGGACGCCGTCGATCTCCAGGTTTTCGTTGAGGTTCTTCTGGACGAGGTGGACCGTGTTCAGAAGCTGGGAGAGCCCTTCGAGTGCGTAATACTCGCACTGGAGGGGGATGAGGAGCGCATCCGCGGCCGTCAGCATGTTGACGGTTATCAGCCCCAGCGACGGAGGGCAGTCGATGAGGATGTAGTCGTACCTGTCCCGGACATCGGCCAGGGCTTCGCGCATGCGTCTCTCGCGCTCGGGTCGGTCCACGAGCTCGACCTCCGCTCCGGCCAGGTCAGGGGTCGCAGGCAAAACGTCGAGATTCTTGAACTGGACGTGGCGGATAATGGCATGGTCGGTGGTGGCGCTGCCAAGAAGCACCTCGTAGGTGGTACTCACCAGCTGATCGCGGCCCAGACCGATTCCGCTGGTGGCGTTCCCCTGAGGATCGCCATCGACGAGGAGGATCTTCTGTTCGGTCAGGGCAAGGCTCGCTGCGAGATTTACTGCCGTCGTCGTCTTCCCGACCCCGCCCTTCTGGTTTGCGATTGCGATGACTCGTGCCACGCCGCCCCTTTGGCTGAAATGAACTCAGGGAATATAGCGCAGAAAACGAAGCTGATGTTTCACGTGAAACATGCCGCTGGTCGACGCCAATCCCGAGGGACGCGCCGCCGCTCGAACGCGGGCGCGAGGTCCCCGACAGCTTGCCGGCGGGCCTCGGGCCCCTGCCGTGGCTTGTGAGCGAAGGGGTCGCCCCGCTCCCCTTCCGCGGCTACGCAGCTGGCCTCTTCGCACCGCTGCGGCGAACCCCCGGCCGATCGAGAAGCGACGTGACGCCCAGTGTGATTCACCCCCACGGAACTCCGAAACCGACGAACGGCGATTTGATCGCAGAACGGGACTATTTCTACAGAGTGGGAGCTGGAGTTATTCGGGTTGATAAATACCAACTAGTTACTATATCAGGTTGGCTTCCGGAGCCCCGTTGCGCCGCGAACGACACCGCCCGTGACCCTGCCCTGCCTGAGCGGGGCCTTCTTCGGTCTCCCTACACATCGCAACCGCCAACCACGCCGCGCTGATCGCCGCGTTGCCAACGCGTACCAGCCGGTCAGCCCGCAACCACCTTGCGCCGCCGATCCACCTCTAGAACCAGGTTCTGGAGATCGCTCGGACTGATACCGGACAGTCGCGATGCCTGAGCCAGCGTCGAGGGCCTGAGGGAGGACAGCTTCTGCCGAGCCTCGAGAGACAAGGACTTCATCTCCAGATAATCAAGATCTTGAGCTAGCATAAAGTCACCAAGGCGCCGTATACGCGCCGCTTGAATACGCTCACGATCCAGATACCCGGAGTACTTGAGCTCCAACTCGGTTGTCACCACCGCCTCGCCAGGCAATTCGGCACCGACCCCTGCCGCCGCAAACAACGCCCCGAGCTCGATTCCCTGCCTCTTCGCCAGCTCGCTCAAACGCACGGCATGGACAAGCGGGGAGCTCCCCGCCGCCGCCAGCAAAGGCGCGGCAACATTCGGCTTGATGCTCGTGGCGTTCGCCAGGGCGAGAGCCTGATCCTCGCCGGCCAGACGGCGCGTGACCACCTCACGCTCGACAGCATCGTACAGGCCCAGCTCCAGTCCTGCCGGCGACAGCCGCCGAAGCGCATTGTCCTGACGCACGGTCAACCGAAACTCGGACCGCGAGGTGAAGAGCCGGTACGGCTCGTCCACCCCACGGGTGACCAGGTCATCGATGAGCACCGCGATGTACGACGTCTCGCGCCCCAGGATCAGCCGGGGCCTGTCCTGCGCTGCCAGCGCTGCGTTCACACCGGCAATGACCCCCTGCCCTGCAGCCTCTTCATAGCCGGTCGTCCCGTTGATCTGGCCGGCGAAGTAAAGGCCCCGCAGAGCCTTCACCGCGAGCGAGGCATCGAGCTGGGTGGGAGGGTAATAGTCGTACTCGATGGCATAGCCAGCACGCGTCATGCGAACATCCGCCAGGCCAGGAACGGTACGCAGGATCTCGAGCTGCACTGTAGCGGGCAGCGATGTCGACAGCCCATTCACGTACATCTCGGTCGTGTCGTGACCTTCCGGCTCCAGAAAGAGCTGGTGCTCCTCCGCCGCCGGAAACTTCACGATCTTGTCCTCCACCGACGGACAGTATCGCGGACCCCGGGACGCAATCGCACCACCGTACATGGCCGAGCGGCCGATGTTCTCGACTATTATCGCCTTCGCCCTCGCTCCGATCGATGTGATCCAGCATGGAAGCTGCGCGGGATGCCTCGTCTGATCATTTCCCGTGCGGGGTGAGCTCCAGAAGTGCGACCACGAGTAGTCGAAATCCTCGATCTCGCTCTCCTGGCGCTGAAGCAGGCTGAAGTCGACGGAACGTCCGTCTATGCGCGGTGGGGTCCCGGTCTTGAAACGGGCCACCTGCAGACCGAGCGCCTCGAGCTGCTCCGCCAGGGCGATCGCGGGAGCTTCACCGGCCCGCCCACCCCCCATACGCGTGTCATTTCCAATGTGAATGCGACCACGAAGGAAGGTGCCTGTCGTGATCACGACCGTCCGGGCACCGAACCGGCGTCCCTCGAGAGTCTCGACTCCGCGCACTTCCGGTCGGTCGCCCTCGACGATCAGCCGGGCGACAGTACCCTGAATCGTATGGAGGGTGGAGTGCTGCTCTAGCAGCGTGCGAACGGCGCGCCTGTACAGTCCGCGATCGCACTGCGCGCGTGGGGCCCATACCGCGGGACCCTTGCTCCGGTTCAGCATCCGGAACTGAAGCATCGCGAGGTCGGTCGCTCGGCCCATGATTCCTCCCAGGGCATCGACCTCCCGCACGACGGTTCCCTTGGCAACGCCGCCGATGGCGGGATTGCACGACATCTGCCCGATCGTCTCGAGCGAGCTCGTTATGATTCCGACTCGCGCGCCAAGGCGAGCGGCCGCAACCGCTGCCTCGGTGCCGGCGTGGCCGGCTCCGACGACCACGACGTCGAACCAGCTCTCGAAACCGCTGTGGGACCCGACTTCATTCATTCAAGAAAGGTACAGCCCATGGCCGCGAAGAAGAAACCATCGATCACGTCCAAAGCGCACGCCGGCAATTCATTCCGTTCCATGAGGAGCGCACAATGCCTCTCGATGTAGCACCGCGTGCACCGACTCTGCTCATTCGCCGGAACGCTTTCGATCGTGCGAATCTCACGCGCATCGCATTCGATGAACGGTTGAACCTCACGCCGGATGAGTTTCGAGTCGAGGGAGAGCTGATCGCAATCGGCCCATTACCCGGCGAGAACACCTTGACCGACCTCATCGAGGAGCTGGAAGAGGCAGGTCTCGTCTACTTCGACGATTTCTTCGAGCTGAGCGGCAACTGGCCGGAGTGGCTCAGGCTCTACGCGATGAGCGGCGCCTGAGCCGTCGATCCTGCCCGTGCCGGATCCCGGCCCACGACCGTTGCCGACCCGATGGGCCGCGACCGCGAGACTCGGTGCGGGGTCACACTCGTCTGCGCTTGATGGGCGTGCCCGGCGGTGCGCTGGCTGTGGTACCTCCCACAGAAACCGTGGGCGGCGCCGTGACAGGACCATTTCGAAGCAGGCCGTCCCATCCGCACTCGTAACACCAGCTGGTTCGGAACCAGGGCATGAGTCGATTCCACCCAGCCGACTGCACGCGAAGAGTCACCGCGTCGCAGTTGGGGCACCGATCGCCTTCGGGAAGTATCCAGAGGAATACGATCGTTGCTGCGATAATGCGGAGGATGAACAGGCCGCCGAAGACAGCAACGAAGATGACTCCATCCGACATAGGCAATTCCTCGGCTTGCACGACCCTGGCGCGAGAACTTACGGGTCAGCTTCTACAGACGTCGCTCCACTGCAGCCCAGGGCTCGACGAAGGCCATGCCTCCCTCGATCCGCTCGATGACCACGTCCGAGCCCTCGTCGATCGTATCGCCCGCCAAACTCACCGCCGATACGGCATGTCGCGTTCCGTCTACCTCGACGGTAATGCACCCCGGACTGCCGCGATCGATGGAAACTGTCACGTGGCCGAACATTCCCTGCCAGAGGTACCGCTCGTCCGGAACATCGCGTCGTGCCGAGGGGATCGCCCACTTGGCGATGAGGATGACAGCGGCGGCCGCGAGAAGAGCACCAGCCCCGGCCGCGATGAGGACCTGCCCCGCCTTTCCCAGTGACGCGTAGCGCGTGAGGAGATAGCCCGTTCCCCCGAACATCGTAGCGAAGGCGGCGACGATGGGCAGGTGGAAGCGGGCCGAGATCTCGTTCGAAGCGGCGGTGAGACTCTCTCGGGATGCAAACGGGCTCGGCGTACCGCTGCCCTGATTCGAACGCCGCGGCCGCCGCTCGACGCCCAGCAGCATGATGAACACGCCCAGTACCAGTCCGAGCAGAAGTGCGGCAAGAAAGAGATGCGGCATCGAATCCGGTTGTCAGTTTACCAGGTCGTTCCTATGACCCGAGATGCCTTCGGAAGAACGCGATCGTCAACGGCCACGCGGCTTCACTGGCGACCAGATTCGGGCTGTCCGGAACGGTGTCGGATTGCGCGCGCAGAAAGCCATGTCCGGCTCCGGCGAAGACATGGGACTCGTAGCTCTTGCCGGCGGCTCTCATCCCGGAGTCGGCTGCCGGAATCGTCGAGTTGACTCGATTGTCGTTCGCGCCGTACAGCCCCAGCACAGGCGCCTGTACGCTGGAAAAATTGGCGCCGCTCGGCGTGCTGCCATAGTAAACGACGGCTGCGTCCAGATCAGTAGAGTGCAGTGCGTGCTCGAATGAAGCAGTCCCGCCCCAGCAGAACCCCACCACTCCGTACTTCTGGGTCGCCGCCGGCAGC
>JBGTMW010000340.1:0-5312 GCA_041743365.1 Gemmatimonadaceae bacterium | reverse complement strand
CCCAGCTGCGTGAAGTTCGGGTCGGCCGGCGCGTTCTGGACCGTGATCCAGACGGCGCCGTTCTCCGCGTGGAAGCGCGTAGCCAGGCCGCGACGGATCGATGCAGCACGCGCCGTCGCGAGCTGCGAGATGACCTGATCCTTGGCCGCGCGAACGTTCGCCTTTTCCTTTCCACCGGCGAGCTTCGGCAGACCCAGGGCCGTGATCGTCGCGATCAGAATGATCACGACCATCAGCTCCAGCAGGGTCACACCCGATCGACGTCGAGCCATCTGGCCACCTCGTGGGGATACTTTCACGCAAGCTTCCATTGCGCGCCCTGTGCCACCGCGCAAGCTGTTCATTGGCAGTGCTTTAGGCGTTTTGCCGACCGAAGCAAACCCCGCAAACAATTGCATTTCTGCAACTTTTTGCGGGGTGGCAGGTTCGCGGGGTGTTCGTCGCGAGCGTCGCTCGAGACCGATGCGACGCGTACGCGCGCGGTCAGGTTTGCAGCCCGTACTCCCGGATCTTGTACAGGAGGGCGCGGTGAGAGAGGTCGAGTAGCAGCGCGGCGCGGGTGCGGTTCCCGCCGGTCCTTTCCAGCGCGCGGCGGATCAACGTCTCCTCGAGGGCCGCCGTGCGTCGCTTCACGGAGAGATCCTCGTCGCCGGCCGGCTGCGCCGCGCTCGATACGGGGCGCGCGAGAATCCCGGCGACGTGGCCTTCATCCAGCTCCTCGCCGTCGACCGAGACCAGCCCGCGTTCTATCACGTTCTCGAGCTCGCGCACGTTGCCCGGCCAGTCGTGCTCCATCAGGGCGTTTATGGCGGCCTGGGAGATCGAGCGCACGCCGAGCCCGAGTCGAGTCGCGTGCATCGCGACGAAATGCTTCGCCAGGTCCGCGACATCGTGACGACGCTCCCGAAGGGGAGGCAGATGCAGTCGGACCACGTTCAGGCGGTAGAACAGGTCCGAGCGGAACCGATTCTCCGCGACTTCCACCTCGAGGTCACGCGATGTGGCAGCGACGATCCGAACATCCACCGTGCGCTCTCCGTTGTCCCCGACCCTGCGGATCTGCCCCTCCTGGAGCGCTCGCAGCAGCTTGACCTGAAGCGCGCCCGGGAGCTCTCCGATCTCGTCGAGCAGGATCGTCCCGCCATCGGCCTCCTCGAACAAACCGGCGCGCGCGGCCGTCGCACCGGTGAACGCACCCTTCACGTGGCCGAACAGCTCGCTCTCCAGAAGTGCCTCCGGAATCGCGCCGCAGTTCACGGCGACGAAAGGACGCTCCGCGCGGGGGCTCTGCCTGTGCACAAGGCGGGCGATCAGCTCCTTTCCGGTCCCCGACTCGCCGGTGATCAGCACCGTTGTGGGATGCCGCGCGGCCTTCTGTGCCAGGGCCTGGAGCTCGCGCATCGCTTCGCTCCGGCCGATGATCTCGTCGGTGCCGCGGACGATCCGCAGCTCATCGCGGAGCCGCTGCACCTCGCTCCGCAGCCTCTCGCGCTCGATGGCCTTGCGCACGATGAGCACGACCTGGTCGGCGCGGAACGGCTTGGGGATGTAGTCGTAGGCACCGCGTCGCATCGCCTCGAGCGCTGCTTCGTCATCGAGATACGCGCTCATCATGATCACGATCGCGCGACCATCTCGCTCGCGGTAACTCGTGAGGAACGACAATCCATCGAGCCGCGGCATCCGGACGTCGCAGAGGATCAGGTCCACGCTCTCCTTCTCGAGCTCCTCGAGCGCTGCGATGCCATCGACGGCGGTGGTCAGCTCGTGGCCCTCCTCGCGAAGGATGGTGCTCAGCACCGAGCGCAGTCCCGGCTCGTCGTCCACCACGAGGATCTTCATGTAGCCACCGTGGTCGCGGAGGGCGACGGCTTCACCGCGCGCAGCGCGGCGCCCGGCTGTGCCACAGGGAAGAGCAGCACGAAGGCAGCGCCACCCTCGCGCGCCTTCTGCACCCACACGGTACCGGAGACGTTGTCCACGATGCGGGCGACTATCGCGAGCCCGAGCCCCGTTCCCTTCCCCGGCTCCCGGGTCGTGAAGAAGGGCTCGAAGATCTTCTCGACGTCGGCTTCGTTGACTCCGGGCCCGTCATCCGCGACCACTACCTGGATCACCTCCGCCGGCTGACGGGCGGCATCGAGCCACGTTCGCACCCGTGGATTCGGCTCGCGCGGAATGACGATGTCCGCCGGGTCCCCCACCCGCCTTATGCTGGGCGCCAGCAATGCCCCGAGCGGTACGCGTCGCGCGTAGATCGCGATCCGTCCGCTGCCCTGCATCGCGTCCGCTGCGTTGAGCAGGAGGTTCACGAAGATCTGGTCTATGTCGTGACGCTCGGCGAAGATGGGCAGAGTGTCGCGGGCGATGTCCAGATCGATCTCGATCTGCCGCAGGACTCCCTGATCCGTCAGGAGCATCACGGCCTCGCGAATCGCGTCGGTGACGTCGATGCGCGTCGGCGTGAGTCTCCGCGGGCGCGCGTAGTCGAGCAGCCCGCGAATGATACGGTCGATGCGCGAAGCCTCTCGCTCGAGGCCATTCACCGCTTCGATGCGCCCCGCCTCCGCGCCGGTGCCACGGCGGATGATGTGAACGTATCCGTTGATCGCACCGAGCGGATTCCCGATCTCGTGCGCGAGCCCCGCGGCCAGGCGTCCCACGCTCGCAAGCTTCTCGGCGCGTATCACGCGCGAGTGTTCGGCGAGAAGGCGCTCCGTCATCCGGTTGACGCTCGTGGACAGCGCCTGAAGCTCCTGATTGGGCGCCGCCGGCATTCTCCGTGTGAGATCCCCGGCCGCGATGGCTTCGGCACTCTCGAGGGCGCCGCTCATCGGGGTGATCACGAGCCGGTCCACCTGGTAGGCCCCGAACAGCAGGAAGACTCCCACATCCGCCGTTATCAGGGCCAGAAGAAAAGCGGTGCCGTAACCGCCGGCGTCCATGCTCAACACCGCAATGACGGTCACGACGGCTATGACGAGCGCCGCCGCGGCAAGGATGCCGAGCGTGATGAGCAGCTCCGTGCGGAGCGAAGGGAGCGGGCGCGAGTTGGGCATGGGGAGAGACCGCGCCTGGCGCGGTACCCCTTATGGACGATCGCCCGACGCCCCCGGTCATTACGTCCGTCCTAGGGGGCCACGTCGAGGAGCTGAAGGGACGTCGCATGCTCCGCCGTCCAGCGGAGCGTCCAGGCATCCTCGAATAGAAGCAGCGGATTCCCCTTGGCGTCGAAGAGGAGCATGCACCCCCTGTCGCGCGCCACCCGCTCGATCTCCTCCTCCGGACCGATCACCCACCGCGGGAATCGGCCGGAGATTTTCTCCAGCCGGCAGCGAACGCCATACTCGTGTTCGAGTCGGTGCATCATCACGTCGAACTGGAGCAGGCCGACCGCGCCCACGATCGGCGTCGGGCCGCTGACCTCGGTGGCGGAGGTGAAGAACACCTGGGCCGCACCCTCCTCGGTGAGCTGCCGCAAGCCCGCGTCGAGCTGCTTTCGCCTCAGGGGGTCCTCGAGAACGACCCGCGCGAAGTGCTCGGGGGCGAAACGGGGAATGCCGCTGAACTCCAGCGGACCATCGCTCGAGAGAGTGTCGCCTATGCGGAGCGTTCCGCGATCGAGCACGCCGATGACGTCGCCGGGCCACGCCTCCTCCACTGCGGTACGCTCCCGCGCAAGGAACGTCTGGGGCGACGCGAGCCGGATCGATTTCCCGGTGCGCACATGGGTGACCTGCATGCCCGCCTCGAAGCGTCCGGAGCAGATGCGAAGGAAGGCGACGCGATCGCGATGCCGCGGATCCATGTTCGCCTGGATCTTGAACACGAATCCAGTGAACACGTCGCTGGTCGGCTCGATGGGACCAATGCTGGACTCGCGCGCGACCGGCGCCGGCGCCAGCTCCAGGAAGTCCCGCAGGAAGGGCTCGACGCCGAAGTTGGTGAGCGCGCTCCCGAAGAAGACGGGGGTGAGCTCGCCACCGAGCAGCGCCGCGTGGTCGAGCGGGTGGCCTGCCTCGTCCAGCAGGTGGATGTCGTGCAGCAGGCGCTGGTGCGCTTCTTCCCCCACGAGATCGAGGATCTCCCGGCTGTCGATCTCCCCGACGCGAACCACGGCGCGCGTTGCGCCATGGTCCTGGCTCCGATCGAAAAGGTGGATGAGGGCCCGGCGTCGATCGTACACGCCCACGAAGGCGCCGTCCCGATGGATCGGCCAGGTCATCGCGTGGCATGCAATGCCGAGGTCGGCCTCCACGTCACTCACGAGCTTCAGCGGGTCCTCACCGGGGCGGTCGCACTTGTTCACGAAGGTGAAGATCGGCATCCGCCGCCGCTTGCAGACCTCGAACAGCTGGCGGGTGCGCTCCTCGACTCCCTTCCGGTTGTCGAGCAGCATAACGGCGCTGTCCGCCGCTACCAGCGTGCGGTAGGTGTCTTCGGAGAAGTCCTCGTGGCCGGGGGTGTCGAGGAGGTTGATCTGGTACCCCTCGTACTCGAACTGCATGACGCTCGACGTCACGGAAATTCCGCGCTCCTGCTCGAGCTTCATCCAGTCGGAGGTGGCGTGGCGCTGGGCGCGGCGCGACTTGACCGAGCCAGCGAGATGGATCGCGCCTCCATAAAGGAGGAGCTTCTCGGTGAGGGTGGTCTTTCCGGCGTCCGGGTGGCTGATGATGGCGAACGTCCGCCGGCGGCGGATGAAGGACTCGAGCTTCGTATCGGGGTCCACGACTGATCTGATTTGTTTGATATGGCCGGCGTCGGCCGGGCATGATCGCCCGCTCGCGGCAGCCTGAATCTATCGCCCTGATCCCGGGAGGGAGCCGCGACCTCACCCGTTCGAACGGCGATCGCTTGCGCACGCACCCCGTTCTTTCGACCGGTCCAGCGACACCTCGTACCCGGGGTCCGCGAGGGACCGCGACCCTCCGGCACCAGCATTGCGCTTGGTGCAGTAATGATCCATCCGTCCACGCCCGACCATTGCGGCCGCCCGACCATGGGATGGCCGCCAAGAGCGGTGATAGCCGGCGCGGCCGCCGCAATGCTCGCCGGCGCCGCATGCGGGAGCACCGTCCCGGGCGAGGTCGTGCGGCGGGAGGTGTGGGGATTCACTGCGTTCTGGGATACCCTGAGCGCCCGGAGCATGGCCCGTCACGGCGATTCGCTCGACGCCCTCGTAACCACATGGATAGCTCTCGACACGGCCGCTGGCGCCCCGACCGTGCTTTACGCGGACACCACGCCCGCGCCGCTCGGCCGCGAGCGGATGGCCCTCGTCACGACCTGGCTCACGGACCGGTTTTATC
>JBGTMW010000339.1:0-22706 GCA_041743365.1 Gemmatimonadaceae bacterium | reverse complement strand
GTGCGCGCGGAAGTCGCGAGCACCAAGGGCACCTGCCTCGCCACGGGACGATCCGCCGTTCTCTGCGCCGTGCGCGGCGGCCAGGCGCGGTACTAGAAGGCCGTCAGCTGGAAGCGGAGCCGGTCCAGGTCAGCGCCCATTCCCGCGTCTCCCCCGCAGCGATCCACTGGGCGCGGCGCCATCCGCCCAGCGCATCGCTGAGAGTATCCGGTGCCCCGATACACGGCTCGAAGCCGAGATTCGAGTAGCTGCGGGTGAGCCGCGACGGGCTCCAGCCCCGCGCATTGATCCACAGCCCGAAGTCCGGAACCTGAGCGCGCTCGAAGCGAACTTCGAGCCGAGCTCCCCCTTCCTCCACCCCGGCGATGCCCGGCACGCTGTCGAAGAAGAGCTTGCATGCAAAGCGCTTTCCGACAGCCCCGGGTCTGGAGAGGTCGATAGTGTCCTTGCCCACCCTGATCCTGGGCCACCGATGCTCGGCGCCCGAGCCGCCCATGTCGAGCCGATCCGCCCTGTAGACGCGAACCGGCTCGCCGTCCGGGAGGAGCAGGCGGGTGTCCCTGGTGAGGGGGAGCAGGGGGTGCGCCGACCATACGAATGGGAGACGCGCTGTGCCATCGTTGCGGACGGAGTAGCGCATCGACACCGCTCCGCTCGCGTCGACGCGTACGACGCGCGTGAAACTGTAAGGCATCTTCACGCCGGTCCACACCATCGTCGCCTGCTGCCCATCCGGGCGGGTGTGGAGCTCGACCGCCGGGCGCTGAGACCAGAGCTCACCGTGATCCGGTAGCACGATTCCGGCGAAGGCTTCCGCATTCGGCGGAAGGGAACACGGCGCGACGGTCGGGAAGCACTCGTCGTAACCGCCGCTGTCGCCCTTCTCGAGGTAGGAGGTGCCAGGAATCGGCGTGCGAAACGGCACGGAGGAATTCGTCCAGAGCCACTGCCGACCCGCGATCTCGAGCGAGGCGATCTTCCCGCCCAGCTCCGGGACGAGCACCACCCGTGATCCGCCCGCGCTCAGCTCGGCGTGTCCGAATCCCTGCGATTCCGTCTGTGGGCTGCGGCGGCGCCTCAGCAACGATGGCATGGGTCGGGGGAGGAAGAGGGAGGCTGCGCTCCCCTCATCGTGCCGTCGCGGGGTCGATCCCGCGCGCGGCGAAGATGCGGGCGACCGTCTCGCCGATCTTGTTGTTCGGCGTGCTGGCTCCAGCCGTGAGGCCCACTCGGAGCTCCGGCGTTCGAGGGAGCCAGTCCGGCGCCGGCACTTCTTCCCTGCCCCCGATCGGAAGGTGGTGGATGATCCCGGTGTCGGGATCGATTCCATCCGCATCCTCGATGTGATAGGTCGGCACCCGCTCGGCGCAGAGCGCCGCCAGCGAGATCGTGTTGCTCGAGTTGTACCCACCCACCACCACCATGACGTCGATCTTCTCCTGAAGCAGCGCTGCAACCGCGTCCTGCCGATCCTGGGTTGCGCTGCAGATCGTATCGAAGGTGCGGAAATGCTCGGCACGGTGCTCGGCTCCGTACACGCGTTCCATCGCGGCACCCACTTCCTCGCCGATGGCGAGCGATTCCCGGGCGAGCATGGTCGTCTGGTTCGCGACTCCCACGCGGCGGAGATCGTTGTCGGGGTCGAACGCCGGCGAGCAGGCCCTGGCGAAACGCTCGAGGAACGCCGAGCGATCCGCCTTGCCCTCGATGAAGTCGCAGACCAGGCGCACTTCCTCCATGTTGCGCACCACGAGGTACCGCCCGCCCGGGTACCGTTCCACCTGCGATGCCGTCGCCCGCGTCTCCTCGTGGTAGTACTTCCCGTGGATCAGCGCGGTGAAGCCGTCACGGGCGTAGGTGTCCACCCGCTTCCAGACGTTGAGCACCGATCCGCATGTCGTGTCGACGACGACGCACCCCATGCCGCGCAGGGTCTGGAAGTCCGTGATCGTGACCCCGAAGGCAGGGAGGATGACGACGTCCTCGGCCGTGATCCCGCCGTAGTCGAATCCCGCGGGCCCCGGGACGAGGAACTCGATCCCCATGTCGCGGAGCTTCGCGTTGACGTGCGGATTGTGGATTATCTCGCCGACGAGGAAGATCCGGCGGTCGGGGAACTTGTGGCGGGTCTGGTAGGCGTAATCCACCGCGCGCTCGACCCCGTAGCAGAACCCGAATTCGTGGGCGAGCCTGACGGTCACGCCCCCTGCCGTCAGGGTGTGGTTTCCGGCCCGCAGCATCTCCACCAGGCGGCCGCTGTAATCCGAGGAAAGGATCCCCTCGACCTCGGCCTTCAGGCCGAATCCCTTGCGGACGTAGGTGTTCTCGGCGGGAGTCATCCGCCAAATCTAATGGGGTGGCCTCCCGCGGTCGCCCTCCCGCGACTCCGTGGCGCTAGATTCAGGGGGCCCCGGAGGTCGTGCCGCCCATTCCCCGCTCGATGAGCCCAGAAGACTCGACCTCAGCACTCCCACCCCTTCTCAAACCTCCGGCGCTCTCGAAGGGCGACACCATCGGTGTCGTGGCGCCATCGTACGCGCCGAGACCGGGATGGCTGCATCGGGGGGTGAAGGCGCTCGAGCGCGCCGGCTATGGCGTGATCCTCGACAGCGAGATCGAGACGCTGCGACGCTTCCAGCGCATGGAGGACGAGCGTCGCGCCGAGAATTTCATGGGGATGTGGCTCGATCCCAGGGTGAAGGCGGTGATAGGCGGAACGGGAGGATACGGAGCCGTGCGGATGCTGCCGCATCTCGAGCCGGAAATATTCCGGCGGAATCCCAAGGCGCTCGTCGGATACTCCGACATCACCGCGCTGCATCTCTGGCTCATGCGCCGGGCGGGCCTGCGCGTCTTTCACGGACCGACGGTGGACGACCTGATTCCCAGCACCCGCGACCCGACCATGTCGTCGCTGCTCGCCGCGCTCACGGTACCCAGGCCCACGACCCGAATCGGCCGCGACATAGCGCGAGTGGTACGCCCCGGTCGTGCCGTGGGTCGTTTGATCGGCGGCAACCTGTCGCTGGTCCAGCAGACCATCGGAACGCCTTACGAGGTCGACACGCGGGATGCGATCCTTTTCCTCGAGGAGACCCGCGATCCGATGTCGGTGGCTGACGAGCGCCTGGTTCACCTGCGCGCCGCGGGCCTGCTGCGAAGCGTGCGCGGCGTTGTGTTCGGCCAGCTGTCGCTGGACCGATCCGAGGAAGACGAGTTCGAGGACTTCCTGCTCGATCTCGTCTCGGATCTCGACGTTCCCATCCTCATGGATTTTCCTGCGGGTCACGAGATCCCTAACCTGACGCTCCCTATCGGGACCGAGGTGGAGCTCGTGGCGGACGAGCTGACAGGGTGGCTCGTCTACCGCGAGGACGCGCTCGTCGCTGCCGAACCCGCTGCCCTGGTGCCGGCGATCGGCTGAGCAGCCGTCGACGCGCGAGCCTCCTCCGGAGTCATCACGAAGGGATCAATCGCCTTAACGACCTCCTCTGGGAGCGTCCGTTTCTTCAGGGCGTCGCGGCCGACACACACGAGAACCTGGTATGCGGTGGCGTGGAGCACTCCGCGATCCGCATCCATCACGTCGAAGTTGATCGTGAGCGATGTAGTGCCCACCCGACTGAAGTAGGTGAGCACCGCAAGCCGCTCGTCGAGGAGCGCCGGCGAGTGGAACTCGGTGTGCATGACCTTTCGAGGCAGCCAGATGTCGTAGCGCTCGAACATCTCCCTGAAGGGGAGGCCGCAGGCGCGAAAGATCTCCGTCTCCGCGAGCTCGTAGAAGCGGATGTACGCACCGTAGCAGATGATGCCCGCAAGGTCGATGTCGCCCCAGCGAACGTACTCGGATATCACGAACGGGGATTTCTGCGGCGCCATTGGGAATCCGTGGGACAAGGGGACCGCGGAGGATTACGAGGTGTGGTTGTTCGACATCCGGCGGCGGGCTGGTCAGTCCGCCAGCGCGCCCTTGATGTACCCCATGTCCACCGCGTAACCGACGAGTTTTTTCTGAAGGATGCGGCGGCCACGGAACAGTCGCGACTTCACCGTCCCCTCCGGCACGTCCAGGATCCGCGCGATCTCCGCGTAGCGCAGGTCGTGAATGTCGCTGAGGATCACGGCCTCGCGATACTCGCGCGGCAGGGCGTCGATCTCGCGGGTGATCTCCTCATCCAGGAAGGAGTCATAGAAGCGGCCTTCCGGATCGGCCTCCCCGACTGCCTCGTATCCCGACCAGCCATCGGCATCGTCCGGCGGCTGGACCTCGCGCGCGTCTACGCGGCGCTTCCGGCTCACGAACGAATGGTAGAGGATCGTGAACAGCCACGCACGGATGTTGGTCCCGAGCCGATACTGCTCCCAACGCTCGAACGCGCGAAGCAGCGTTTCGGAGACGAGATCCTCCGCATCGTCGCGCGAGTGCGTGAGCTTGAGGCCGAAACTGTACAACGCGTCGAGCTGCTGGAGCGCCTCGCTCTCGAACTGTGCCCGGTTCGCGGCGCGCATCACCTCGTCCGTCGGCCCGGCGGGCAATGCGCCCTCCCGATCCGGCTGCTCCGCCATCAGCGCTCCCTCGCCCGGCACCGAGCCCCGGGCGATGTTCTCCTCGACCGTCATCATCGTGTTCCTCCCTATCCGCCCATTCCCTGCTCTGCCAGCGCGAAGCCCGCGTTCGCGGGCGTCCGCAATTCCGACCGTCGTCGGCGATGCCGTTCCGCGGCTCCGACCCTACGTCGTCGGTGCCCCTTCACGGAGATTCATGCCGATGAACCGCTTGAGATCCGCTGCGATGTTCTCCATGACCCCGATCTCCTTCGTCACTCGCGACATCAGGACCGCTCCTTCGAGAGTCGCGATGATGAAGCGCGCAAGCCGCGCCGTATCGACGCCATCCTGAAGCTGCGGACGAGCTTCCCAGAGGAGCGCCTGGATCTGCGCCGCCCATCGCTCGAACACCATCTCGATCCGCTGCCGGAATCCCTCGTGTGCATCGGCAAGCTCGGAAGCCAGGGTTCCCAGGGAAGAGCCACCGCGACAACCACGCTGAGCCTGGAGCGCCACTACCGAATCAATGAACAGGTTCAGTCGCTCGATGGGCGCGATCATTGGCTCGCGAAGCACTGCCAGGCCGCGGTCCGCAAAGCGCTCGAACTGACGGTTGAGCACTGCGTACGCGAGCTCTTCCTTCGACTTGAAGTGGTGGTAGAAGTGGCTCTTTCCGCAGAGGCCGGCGTGCCTGATCACATCATCGACGGAGGTCTGTGAGTATCCACGCTCCGAGATCAGCTCGGCTGCGGCATCCAGAATCTGAGTTTTACGGTCGGTCACGGGGCGTATATTAGGACTGGTCAGTCCTATTGTCAAGCGCGAAACTTGGACCCCCTGGTCATATTGGCTATGAGGCCCGACATTTTCACATTAAGCGGTTGTCCTGACAGGACTTGTCATGTGACGACCTACCCTGTAGAATGGCCCGCGAACCGGTGGGCAGTTAATTGACTGGACCGGCCGGTCATACGGCTCGTCCGGTTCGCGGCGCTGGAACGATCCCGGCCGGGGGGGGCCAGCGCCGTCGCCCCTCACGCGCATTTCGGGATCGTCGTCGCGCGCAGGAGCGACACCGTGCCACGAGGAAGACGGTGCGCTCGCCGCGAACGATGCATAGATTCGCCGGATACCCTCCATAATCTGCCCATGAAAATCTCGGCTGTCCGACTCGTCGTCGCGGCCACCGCGACGGCCGGACTCGCGGCCTGCAGCGGAGCGTCCAACACCAGCCCGCGCATGCCCGCGGAATGGATGCACACGCTGTACGGAGCGATCAGGGTCGAGCGAGTCTCGCCACCGGTGGCGTCGCGACTCCTCGCCTACGCCGCCACGGCGCTGTACTCGGGCCTCGCCGCGGCGAATCCGGAGATGCGACCGCTCGACGGCATCCTCAACGGGCTCGATTCCCTGCCGCGCCCCGAGCCCGGATCGAGGTACGACGGAACGTTGACCGCGGTGGCTGCGGAACGGGTCGTTCTCGACTCGCTCCTGAGGCAGGGGCTTCCCACTACGCGTGCGTCGGTCGCGCGCCTGGCCGATTCGCTGAGAAAGGCCCGTATCGCCGCTGGAGTGAGCGAAGATGTCAGGTCCCGATCGGAGGAGCTGGGGCGCCGGATTGGCCTCGCGCTCGTGGCGTGGTCGCGAGCGGATGGCTTCGATGGCACACGCGGGCGGAGCTACGTCGCGCCCATCGGTCCCGGATTGTGGGTCAACGATGCGCCGGCCAGCACCTACGCGGCGCAGAACCTTTCCGGCGCGAGCGACTTCGTCGCCCTCGACAATCCGGCGAACATCCTCCGCGCGGGAAATACCAGCGACCGAGCCCTGATCATCAACCGTCCCAAGCAGGCCGGGCTCGCCACCCTTCCGCCTGTGAACATGGCGGGGATGGCGGAACCGTACTGGGGAGAGATCCGGCCCTTCGTGCTGCGCAGCTGGGATGAGTGCGCGGTCCCTCCCGCTCCGCCCTACTCCTCCGAGCCCGGCTCGGAGTTTCACGAGGACGCAAGGCAAGTCCATGCGACGCGGCTGAGCCTCACCCCCGAACAGCGAAGCATCGCCTTCTACTGGGCGGACAATCCGGGCGAGTCGGGCACACCGCCCGGCCACTGGATCGCGATCGCGACCCAGATGGTCAGCCAGCGCGGACTTTCGGCGGAGGATGCGGCTCGCGCAATGCTGCTCACCGCCCTCGCTCAGGCCGACGCGTTCATTGCGTCGTGGGGGTTCAAGTACCAGCTCAATGGCGTTCGACCGCGCGGCTACATCCGCAGCGTCATCGATTCAACCTGGGAACCGCTCATTCCGAATCCTCCCTTCCCGGAGTATCCGTCGGGGCACTCGACCCAGTCGGCGGCGGCTGGAGCCGCGCTCACGGCATTTCTCGGTGATGGCATCGCTTTCGACGACAGCACCAGCCTCTCGATCGGTCACCCCGTTCGTCGGTTCGCGTCGTTCACGGCGGCGGCCGAGGAAGCAGGATTGTCGCGTGTGTACGGCGGGATTCACTTCCAGTTCGCGAACAGTGCCGGCCAGGCCGTTGGCCGCTGCATCGGTGCGAAGGCGGTCGAGCGACTCCGGTTTCCAGCGAAGCAGTGACGCCGGCGATATACCGGGGTTCGGCTGTGCCGACGATCTTGCTCGGCATCGCCATCGCCTGCGGAGGGGAGCCACCCCCGGAGTGGCATATCGAGTCCGGCTACCGTTGGCGGGAGCTGGAAGTCCCACGCGGCGACGCCGGATTCACGTCGATGAGTGGACGCAGGATCGGCATCCGGTTCGAGAACACGGTCAGCGACAGCGTGCTCCTGGGCAACCGCGTGCTCGGCCAGGGAGCCGGCGTGGCACTCGGCGATGTCGACGGCGATGGTTTGGTAGACGTCTTTCTCGCGCGCACCGAGGGCCCGAACGGGCTGTACAGAAACCTCGGAGGGTGGAGGTTCGATGACATCACGTCCAGTGCCGGTGTCGCCGCGTCGGACCGCTACTCCAGCGGTGCGGCGTTCGCGGATATTGACGGCGACGAAGACCTCGATCTCGTGCTCCTGGCGACCACCGGACCGAACGCGATCTTCGTCAACGACGGCGCCGGCCGCTTCACCGAGCGTGGAGCCGACATCGGCATCGACACCACGGGGCGCGGCGGTACCACGGTAACCATGGCCGATGTGGACGGCGACGGTGACCTCGACCTTTATGTGGCGAACTACAAGCCCTACAGCCCGGTCGACACGATCATGCCGCAGCAGCGCGCCTTCAGCCAGATCGTGCGCCAGTCGGGGCCCGGGCAGTACGAGGTCGTTCCGGAGTACCGTCGCGATTTCAAGCTCGTCGTGAGACCCGACATGGGCGGGCTCAACCTGACCATGCGCGGCGAGCCGGACGATTTCTATCTCAACGACGGCGGAACGTTCACACGCGTTCCACTCACAGCCGGCCGCTTTCGCGATCCTGGCGGAAGCCCTCTGCAGGAGGAATTCGAGTCGTTCGCGCTCGGCGCGAAGTTCGTCGACCTGAACATGGACGGTGCACCCGACCTGTATGTCGCGAATGACTTCGAGGACATCGATCGCCTCTGGATCAATGACGGTCGCGGCACCTTTCAGCTGGCGGACTGGCGCGCGCAGCGCCAGGTGAGCAACTCCACCATGGGTGTCGACGTCGCCGACATCGACGGTGACGGGCGTCCCGACCTCTTCGCCGCGGACATGCTGAGCAACGACTCGCGTCGGCTCAAGACGCAGATGCCCACGCACACCGCGCTCGCCAAGGTGCCGGGAGATCTCGAGACCCAGCTGCAGCAGCAGCGCAATACGCTCTTCCTCAACAGGGGCGACGGGACCTTTGGCGAGATCGCCATGCTCGCGGGAGTCGAGGCGAGCGGATGGTCCTGGTCCACCATGTTCCTCGATGTGGATCTGGACGGGTGGCAGGACATCCTGATAACGAACGGCCACCTCTGGGATGTCATGGATTCCGACACACAGGAGCGGCTCCAGAACCGGATGAGCGACGTGAACTGGCGACGCCAGAGGTGGGAGTACCCGCCGCTGCCGCTCCGGAACGTCGCATTCCGCAACCGCGGCGACCTGACGTATGAGAACGCCGGGGAGCGGTGGCGGTTCGGTATCGAGGAGGACATCTCCCATGCCATCGCGTCGGCGGATCTCGACGGCGACGGGGACCTCGACGTGATCGTCAACCGGCTCGGCGCACCGGCGCTGGTCCTTCGCAACGATGCGTCAGCAGCGCGGGTGGCGATCCGGCTCCGCGGCGACGCTCCCAATACGCAGGCGATCGGCGCGACAATCCGCCTGCTTGGCGGAGCCGTGCCGAACCAGTCGCGCGAGGTGGTGGTCGGCGGGTTGTACATGTCGCACAGCGATCATCAGGCATCGTTCGCCATGGGGAGCTCCGACAGCGCGAGAATCGTGGTCGACTGGCGCGATGGAAGGAGGACGGTACTCGAGCGCGTGCGTCCCAACCGGCTGTACGAGATCACGACCGCAGGCGCCACGATGCCTGCGGCTGATTCCGCCGATGTCGTGGAGCCCACCCTGTTCGAGGATGCGACGGCGCAGCTCCGCGGCCATACACACATCGACCCTCCGTTCGACGATTGGGAGCGCCAGTTCCTCCTTCCCAACTCGCTGTCGCAGCTCGGGCCCGGCGTGACGTGGTTCGACTACGACCGGGACGGTCACGAAGACCTGATTGTCGGAACGGGGCGTGGCGGGCGACTCGGGGTTTTCCGCAACGAGCGAGGCCGACTCATGCCGGCGGCCGCACGGGGACCGGTCGCGGAAGCGGATTTCACGACAACGCTCGGGCTGGCCGCCAACGAGAGTACGCATCTTCTGGTCGGCGTGTCGAGCTGGGAGGGCGAGCCATGGCCAGCCGCGCCATCGATCCCCGGCGTACTGAGAATCGCTTCGTCCGGCCGCGGCCTGGCGGCGGCCGCCAATCCGCTTCTTCCGCCGCTCACGTCCGCCACCGGTCCGATGGCGCTCGGCGACATCGACGGCGATGGTCACCTCGACCTGTTCGTCGGCGGGCGAGCGATCCCGGGACAGTATCCGAGGAGCGCGTCCTCCGGTCTGTATCTGCGTCGCGGCGAGCGCTTCATCGCCGATTCCGCTCACGCGCCGATTCTCGATGGCGTCGGCCTCGTTTCGGCCGCGATCTTCGCGGACATCGACGGCGACGGCGATGCAGACCTGCTGCTCGCGCGCGAGTGGGGCTCGATCCTCCTGCTCCTCAACGACGGAGGCCGGTTGAGTCCGGCGCCGGACTCCTGGGGGCTTTCACGCTGGACGAGCCGGTGGAACGGACTCGCGGCGGGCGACCTCGACGGCGACGGTCGGCTGGATCTCGTGGCCACGAGCTGGGGGCGGAACACCATGACGCCGGCAGACAGCGCGAGACCGCTGGTTCTCGTCCACGGACCGTTCGGTTCGGCCGGCGAGGAGGAGATGCTCCTTGCCCGCAATGATCCGCGCGTGGGAGGACTCGCGCCGCTGAACAGCTATCCGCGAATGCGCATCACGGTGCCCGATCTTTCGAACCGGGTTCGCACCTTCGCCGAGTACGCGGATGCAACCGTGGAGCAGCTGCTCGGGCCGCTTATGACGAAGGTTCGGCGCGACTCGATGGTGACGCTCGACCACATGATCTTTCTCAATCGCGGAGATCGATTCGAGGCTCGTCCTCTTCCTGCAGAGGCACAGGTCGCGCCTGCTTTCTACGTGGGCATCGCGGACTTCGACGGCGATGGGTCGGAGGATGTCTTTCTCGCCCAGAACTTCTTTCCGACCGCGGTCGGCATTCCGCGCTACGACAACGGTCGCGGCCTGCTCCTGAGGGGCGACGGTGCAGGCGGCCTGGAACCGGTGTCCGGCACCCGCTCCGGCATCATCGTTTACGGCGATCAGCGCGGCGCCGCATACTCGGACTTCGACGGCGACGGTCGACTCGATCTCGCCGTGTCCCAGAACGCCGCGGCCACGCAGCTCTTCCGGAACCGCGGCGCGAGGCCAGGGCTTCGAGTACGACTTCGCGGGCCTGCGACGAATCCCGACGGTGTGGGTGCGCAGCTCAGGATCGTATACGCGGACCGCATGGGACCGGTTCGCGAGGTGCATGCCGGATCCGGCTACTGGTCGCAGAACGGCGCCGTGCAGCTGTTCGGGCTTGCGACCACGCCGACCGCGGTGTGGGTGCGCTGGCCGGGCGGCCTCCAGACGCGAGTGGCGGTGCCGGCAGCGGCTCGAGAAGTCGAAGTGCGGCGATCGCCGTGAGTGCCCGGCGTTTCTACCGTTTCACCGTGATCACGACGATCGCGCCCTGCTGGTGATTCAGGCCGTACCGCGCCGCCGCCTCCGGGCCGGTGAGATACTGCACCGATGCCACGATGTCCGCGGTGATGTCGCGCAGGTACGATGGACCTCCCAGCTTCGCGCCATCGCGGTAGATGACGATCTCCTCCACGGTCTGCGTATTGAGAGTCGTCGGCCCGCGTGAGGCGAGCCATTGCGGGCGGTCCTGCCTGATGACGTCGTAAAGGGTCCGGGTGCCGTGAGTCGCGAGCTCCTCGGTGGTCAGCCTCGTGCGGTCGCGGCCGCTCCCACGCGTCGGCCCCGGCGCCGCGCACCCCGAGAGCCAGATCACCATTGCGGCCAATAAGAAGCGTAGAACCGTGATCATCGCGTCTCCTCTTTGTAATGGGCTTCCGTCGGGTGCAGGCGCGCCGACCGGCGTACTGGTCCGGCCTCCCGACGCCGCGCACCGGGCAACCATGCGCTCCAGGAGATCGTTGGGCAAGAGCGCGCCGTTCGGCGGCCACTGCCGTCGATTGACATTTACCGAGCCCGGGCGTAGTTGTAGTCGATTCGGACCTCGTGCACATGACGGCGACGGGGTCGCTCCTGCGGGGCTCTCTCATGTCACGATCCGCACGCCCCCTTTTCGCGCTGCTCGGCTGGCTCGTTGCCACCGCTGGCGGGCCACAGACGCAACCCCCAGGCAACAGGCCGCCCTCCACCGAGGGCAGCATCTCGGGCACCGTGAGCGACTCCGACGGCGTTGGAATCGTAGGCGCAACTGTCTCTGTCAGCAGCGCTTCCCGGTCCGGGATCACGAATGCGGAAGGGGCGTTCCGGGTTGTCGGCGTGAGCGCCGGGCCGCAGACCATCATTGCGCGCAGGATAGGCTTCAAACCCGAGACGCTGACGGTGGACGTTCCGACCGCCGGCGTCGACGACCTCCGAATCCAGCTGCGGTCCAGCGCATTTCACGTCGCCCCGGTCATAATCGAGGCCGGACGTGTTCGATACACAGGCCGCCTGCGCGGATTCCACGAGCGACGCGATCGCGGTATCGGCCGATTCTTCACCGCCGACGACATCGACAGGCGATCGCCGAGGGTCGTAACCGATTTGTTGCGTACCCTGCCGGGGGTTCGCATCAACAACCAGAACGGGCAGAGCATCGTCACCTTCCGCGGAATG
The DNA here is from genome assembly GCA_041743365.1 of Gemmatimonadaceae bacterium. Classification (GTDB taxonomy): domain Bacteria; phylum Gemmatimonadota; class Gemmatimonadetes; order Gemmatimonadales; family Gemmatimonadaceae; genus JANPKQ01. The sequence continues at coordinate 10,650 of JBGTMW010000339.1, read as the reverse complement.
CGGTGCACGCCGCTCATGTGGGTCGATGGCTCTCCCGCGACCGCCGGTTATCTCGATCCCGATTTGATCGATGTGCGCTCGCTCGCCGGGATCGAGGTATACTCCGGGCCTTCGACTGTGCCTGCGGAGCTAACGTGGGTCCGCGGCAAGTCGAACTGCGGCGTGATCGCCGTCTGGACCAGAATCGGAACGCCTCGCGCAAGGTCAGGCCCGGGTGTACCGGCCGAGATACTCGCAGAGCTCGTCGCTTCACTCAGGCTTTACACCGCCGACCAGGTGGATACTCCGGTCGCGCCAGATACGCTGCACCCTGTCGCCCCGGCGTATCCTGATTCGCTTTCCAGCGCTTCGGTGGGCGGGCGCGTCGTCGTGGAGTTCGTCGTGGACATAAACGGCCGACCCGACATGGCCACGTTCGGCGTCGTCCTGACGACCAACACGCTCTTTACCGAGGTAGTGCGACAGGCAGTGAACGTCGCGCGGTTCACACCGGCGTGGCTGGGCGGAAGGAGGGTGAGGCAGCTGGTCCAGCTGCCATTCGCATTCGAGCCTGGCGCGCCTCGAAAACCCTGAAGGACCGGGCACCTCCCCTGGCTGGGGGAATTCGCTTGGGGAGTTCGCTGGGGGAGTTCGCTTGGGGAGTTCGCTGGGGGAGTTCGCTCGGGTACTTCGCTGCGCGCCTTCGGCTGCGCGGCCACAGACCCCTCGCTGCACTGAAGTGGTTACGGCGAATCTTCGGGGTGAGCGCTATATTCCCCTTCCATGCCCGAAGCGCCGCGAGTCTACGCCCCCCGACCCGGAGCGGTCATCGACGGGCGTCGCACGGACTTCGGCGCCGAGCTCAACGAGGCTCAGGCCGCCGCTGCTACCCACGGCGATGGACCCCTCCTCATTATCGCCGGAGCCGGCACCGGAAAGACGCGGACCCTGGTCTATCGCGTCGCGCACCTGATCGAGCGCGGCGTCGCACCAGACCGGATTCTCCTCCTGACCTTCACGCGCCGCGCGGCGCAGGAGATGCTCTCGCGCGCCGCGAAGCTCGTCGGGTCCGCAAGCACCCGCGTCCATGGCGGGACATTTCACGCCACGGCGCATCGGCTGCTCCGACGCTTCGGCCCCGCCGCCGGACTCTCGGGCGACTTCATCATCATGGATCAGGGTGATGCGGCGGACCTGATGCAGCTGTCGCGCGCTCAGCTCGGCGCAGCCCGCAAGGAGAAGCGTTTCCCCAGGAAGGAGACGCTGCACTACCTCTACTCCCGGCACATCAACACCGAGCGCGAGGTCGCCGACATTATCGGTGGCGAGCTGCCCCAGTTCACCGAGTACCTCGACGCGATCACTCGCATCTTCGCTGACTACACGGCGCGCAAGGCCGAGCGGAACCTCGTCGACTACGACGATCTCCTGCTCTTCTGGGCGCTGCTGCTCGAGAACTCCCCGGAGATCGGCGCCCGCGTGGCGTCGCTCTACGACCACGTGCTCGTCGATGAGTACCAGGACACGAACGTTCTTCAGGCGCGAATCCTCCGGGGAATGTGTGGGAAGCATCGCAACCTCACCGTCGTCGGCGACGACGCCCAGAGCGTCTATTCCTTCCGCGGGGCGAGCGTGCGCAACATTCTCGACTTCCCGCGCGAGCATCCCGGAACGTCGGTCGTGACGCTGGAGCGAAACTACAGGTCCACGCAGCCGATTCTCGATGTCACCAACACGCTGATCTCCCGAGCGCCCGAGCGATTCACCAAGAACCTGTTCACGCACCGGCCGGGAGGGGAGGAGCCGTGGCTGGTCACTGCGCAGGACGAGCGGCAGCAGACGCGGTTCGTCGTGGATCGCATTCTCGAGATTCACGAGGACGGCACGCCGCTGCGGGAGATTGCCGTGCTCTTTCGCGCCGGTTACATGTCGGCCGATCTCGAGATCGAGCTCGCCGCGCGAAAGATTCCGTTCGAGAAGTGGGGCGGGCTCAAGTTCCTCGAGGCAGCGCATGTAAAGGACGTTCTCGCGTTCCTGCGCATCCTCGAGAACCCGCGGGACGAGGTGAGCTGGTATCGGCTCCTCCTCCTCCTGCCGGGCATCGGTGATGCGACGGCGCGCGCGGCGATCGATGCGATGGCCAGCCTGGCGTGGGAATCGAGCGCCTTCGGACGCTATACGCCACCTGCGCGCGCACGCCCCGCCCACGAGGCTCTCGTGCGACTGCTCGATGGCCTGCGCGCAGGTACGATCGCTGATGCAATGCAGGTGAGCGCCGAGATAGCGCGCGTTCGGACGCTGTACGATGACGTTTTGCGGGACCGGTACGATCGCCCCGAGGCCAGGCTCGCGGATCTCGAGCAGCTCCAGGTTATCGCGGGGGGTTACCCCGACCGCGCCACCTTTCTCTCTGCGCTCGCGCTCGAGCCGCCGCAGTCCACCCAGGACGTGGCCGGCGGCTCGGAGCGGGAAGACGATGTACTGATCCTCAGCACTGCGCACAGTGCCAAGGGAAAGGAGTGGGATGCGGTCTTCATCATCTGGGCCGCGGACGGGTGGTTCCCTTCCACGCGTGCGCTTCGCGACCCCGCGGAAACGGAGGAGGAGCGACGGCTGATGTACGTGGCGCTGACCCGCGCCCGGAACCATCTGGCCGTCGTCTACCCGCTGAATGCATACGGGTCCCGTCGCGGCGCAGACTACTCCATCGACCAGCTGTCCCGGTTCGTCGATCGCGGAGTTCGGGAGAAGATGCAGCGCGTGGTCGTCGGGCAGGATCCGACTGGCCCGGCTGCGGCGGAACCCCCCCAGGGTAAGGCTTCCATTGACTTGCGCGCCCTGATGCGGGGCCGGTTTTCGAGTCCGTGAGTGACGGCACCCGCGGCCCGGGCGCGCCCCTCGCAAGGCAACAAATACGCGGTTGGGGCGTATCCTCCATGGTGGCAATTGACGTCGGGAAATTCGTAGCGTAGTAGTTAGAGGGGCGCCTCCCGTCCGCGCCGCCGGGATGCCCAATCCGCGGGTGCTCATGCAAGTATCGCGAGTCTCGGCGATATGTCTCGCCGCATTGCTCGGCCTCATCTCGTTCATCGACGCAGGTGCCCAGCCGCCTGCGCCCGCCACTGTTGCACCCGCGAGCGGCACCGGCGGTGTCGATGGGACAGTGCGTGATCCGACCGGCGCCGGGATCTCCGATGCGCAGGTCAGCATCTCGGGAATGCTCGGGCGCGCTGCAACCGGTGCCGACGGTTCATTCGGACTGGGCGGAGTTCTCGCAGGCGAGAAGATGCTGATTGCGCGGCGCATCGGTTTTCGCGCCGACAGCGTCACCGTCACCGTGACTCCGGGCCGAACCGCGGAGATCAGCATCACCCTCGAGCCGCTGCCGCAACAGATGGCGCCCGTGATAGTGGATGGAAGACGGGTTCGTCCCACCGGTCGGCTGCGCGCGTTTCACGAGCGGCGTGAGCGCGGTGTCGGACACTTCTTCACCGCGGATGACATTGACCGGCGCGATCCGCGGCTCGTCACCGATCTCCTTCGCACACTTCCCGGCGTAAGGATCTCGCAGCAGGCCGGACAAAGCATCGTCACCTTCAGGGGCCAGCGATGCCCGCCGCTGATCTGGGTGGATGGCGCACCGGCGACCGCGGGGTATCTCGATCCCGACATCTTCCAGCCATCTTCGCTCGCGGGCATAGAGGTCTACTCCGGAATCGCGCAGGTGCCGGCGGAGCTGATGTGGATTCGCGGGAAAGGCTCGTGCGGCGTCATTGCCGTCTGGACGCGGATGCCCGAGCCGCGCGGCAAGGTGGCGGAGCGCAAGGTCACCGCGCAGGACCTGGCCAACCTGGTCGCGTCGCTGCGCCTGTATACCGCCGCCCAGGTCGAGGTTCCCGCAGTCGTGGACACGGCGAATCCGATCGTGCCCGTCTACCCTGACTCGCTGCTGCGATCGGGCGTCGGCGGGCGGGTGGTCGTCGAATTCGTCGTCGACACCGCGGGCATGGCCGACATGGATACTTTCGGCGCGGTCGTGTCGACCGACCGGCTGTTCACCGAGTCGGTCCGGAGGGCACTCACCCCGGCGCGCTTCATCCCTGCGATGCTCGACGGACGTCGCGTCCGCCAGCTCGTCCAGCTCCCGTTCACTTTTTCCATTCCGGCGAGGGAATGATCCGCGACAGGAGTTTCGCGCGACGAGCCTTTTCTCGAGCAGTGGCGTCTCGCAGAGCGACTCCGGACTACGCGGAGGAGGTGGATTGATGTTCGAGAAGGTCTATGGCAAGGGTCAGCGTTCGCCGGCTGTGCTGTCGGGGAGCTCCCTCGTGAGCATCGCCCTCCATGCCGCGGCTTTCATCACGATGCTTGGAACCGGCATCAGCCCGGCGCACGTGGCGCGTCAGATCTCGGAAGGAATCATCTTCCTGGCGCCGCTTCCATCCGAAGCGCGAGGGCCGACGGGCGGCACGGAGCAGATCACCTTCCTCAGCCGCGGGGCGGCAGCTGCTGAAGTCACCACGGACGTGAGCGAGATCTTCACCTCGGCGACTGCCGGCACCTACACGGAGGCCGTGAGCGCGGATCTCGTTGCCGGCGAGATAGCGGATTACACGGGAGCCTTCGAGCAGGCGGCCGATTCCGTGTACCTGTCGGATCAGGTTGACAGCCCGGTGGCGTACGACGCCCGCAGCGGGGCACCCATCTACCCCGATGTCCTCCAGCGGGATCGTATCGAGGGAGCGGTAGTCGCACACTTCGTCGTCGATACACTGGGCCGCATCGAGCTGGAGACGTTCGTGGTCGTCGCATCCACCGACAGTCTCTTCACGAAGTCCGTCCGCGACGCGCTGCCGAGAATGCTGTTCCGCCCAGCGGAGATCGGCGGGATGAAAGCGAGGCAGCTGGTGGAGTTGCCCTTCCACTTCCGGATCGTGACCTCCACGGAAACGACAAGGCGCGACACGACATCGGTGCGCGGGCCAGGCTGAACCCGGCCTCGCTGGAGCTAGATCCCCATCGTTCGGCAAGGCGCGGAACGACCGCACTCCAGCGAGCCTCTCCTTCAGCTCCTCAGGCCCTGGAACACGCCTGGCAGCCCTCCCAACACCCACACAAGAGCCGCGGCAATGGCGGCCTTCGACCGCGGAATCCTTCCGGTCACCGCGAGGCCGATCGCCAGCAGCACCGTCACCCATATCGTGAACACATCCACCCTGCCGACCAGGGCGATCAGCACGGGTGAGGTCGTGTCGGGATCGAGAAAGCGGCCGATCCCCAGCGACACGCGATAGCGCCCGTCGAGCTGGGACGGATCCATGAAGAAGCCCTGCACGCCGACCAGAACCGACTCGATGATGCGCGGAACGTACGCGTATCCGGCAACGACGAGCGCGGCATGCCATGTCTGCTTCGCCCCGACAACCTTGCCCATGAAGTAAAGCATGGCCGCGATGAGAAGGATTGCGATGGGGATCCCGATGAACGCGCCCACCTTCGCGATACCCAACGCGAAACCGCGGCCCTGCTCAATCATCTCGGGCGTCATCCTCGGGTCGTCTGCCATTGCCGCCATGCCGCGTCGCATCTCCGCGTCCATGATCGGCTCGAGAACCCCCATGTTCACGATGAACAACGCTCCGAGAGCCACCGTGACGACCAGCATCGGAATCCAGAAACTGCCGTGCTCGCGACGGGCGAAAACCGATGACGGAGCGTAGAAGATGTCGAGGAAGTCCTCCCAGACGGAGGCCCTTTCGGGGGTGGCGATGCCAGCCGTTGCATCGTGCGCGGAGCCAGGGCGATGTTCCATTACAGACCCTTGGGCGGATTGTTTGTCCTGCCTCGAGCGGATCAAGATCCGACTCCGAGGTCGCCAGCGCAATGCTCATTTGGGTCCACACGTGTCACGCGTGTCCGCGCGTTTCACCCCGGCGGAACCGGTCCGGCGTCCACATCACCATCCCCCAGCCACTGCCGGATGGCGGCGAAGGGATCCCCCTTCGTGCTTTCGGCGAGCTCGATGATCCGCCTTATGGACCTGGAGACGTCACGTCCCTCGCGCAGATATACGCGGTCGAACAGCTCCAGGTCGGTGAGGTAAACCCTTCGCGCGAGCAACGCAGCGTTGTCCAGCACGACGCGCCTGGGATAGCTCGGCGACACCGTGGTCAGTCGCGGCCCGATCTCCGAGATCAGCTCCTGCCGCGCACTCGCGTACACCGTGTCGCGCGCCCCGAGGCGCGCAATGCGGTTCTCCGGGTGCGCCCTGAATGCCGAGTCCAGCGTCTGGTAGAGTCGCGTCCAGAACGCGGCGAGAAGCTTCTCGTCCTCCCATCGCCGCACCGTCTCCACGACTGCTGCGCTGTCTCCGCGCGCGAGGAAGAACGCTTCCGCGCCGCGCGCACCGACGAAGTTCGCGAACGACTCGTTGAACACCGCACGCCCCGACCCGTAATAGGAGTTGTGCGTCACCTCGTGAATCACGGTGTTCACGAGGTCGAGCGAGTCTGCGCGAAGCGACGTCGAGAGCAGCGGATCGTTGAACCAGCCGAGTGTACTGAACGCCGACGCCGGACGGAGATAGACGTCGTAGCCCTCACCGGCGAGCCGCCGGCCGAGCGCACGCGCCTCCGCGAAATCGAAGAAGCCCTTGTAGGGAACTCGTCCGACTATGGGAAACCACCATGTGTACGGCTCGAGTCGATCCCGCTCGGCGGCGGAGACGAGCAGCACCAGTGTGTCCCGCTCCAGCGGCGAAAAGGCCGTGAAGCTGTCGCCGACATCGAGGCCCAGCGTGTAACGCGCGTAGTCGCGGGCCTCGAGCACCAGGCGAAGCTTGGCCCGAGTAGCTTCATCCAACGCCGTATCCTGGACGACCTTCGCGATCGGTCGCCGGCGCCCGAGTATCTTCGCTTCCTCCCAGCCCGCGCGACTCAGGTAGCAGCCGGTCGGCGTCAGACCGAAGAGGACGAGACTCACGGCGAGGACTCCGGGCGCCACTCGCGTCACGATCCGTCGCGTCCAGCCCGAGCTCCGGCCCGGCGGCCGCGCTGCCGTCGGCTCTCCGTTCAGCGCCACCACCGAACGCCGATGCGGTGCATCGCCCCGCCCACCGCATCGAACGACCTGAACGCGTAGTCCACCGCGAGGTGCCGGCCGATCACCGCTGCCCCGGCGGTTATCGGCGACCCATCATCATCACCCGGCAGCATCATTCCGCCCGCTCTTCCGACCAGAGCGAGGCTCTGCGATGCCTGCCAGCGCATCTCGATCCCGCCACCGGTGACGGCGTCACCCTCGCGCGGCTTGACCAGGTCGGCAGCGATCAGCAGTGTGATCGCCTCCGTTGCAGAAAACGGAATCGATCCCCCTACGCGCACCGCCCTCGGCAGGGCGGCGCTGGTGCTCCCCGTTTCCAGCTTCGTTCCGACGTTCTGCATCGCCGCGCCAATTGCGGCACCGCGGCCGAGCGTGACACCCACCCCCAAGTCGAACGCGCCGGCGGTGCCCGACTCGTCCACTATCCGCTGCCGAACGACCTTCCCCGCCATCCCGACCCTGAACCGCCCGCGACGCACTCCATACGCAACCGTCGCCACCAGGTCGCCGGCATCGACCCGTGCACCAGTCGCAGTCCCGCGCTCGCCACCAAACGCATCGTCGGGCACGATCTCTTCCACGCTCCCGTACTCCAACGCCTGCACGCCCAGGCCGATCGACCCGGGCCCGAATCGCGTGGCGGCTGCAAAAGCGCCGAGGGTGGACGAGAAGATGTACCTCTGCACCGAAACACCGGCGGTCGCGCCAGCCACAAGGGCGAGCTGCGCGGGATTGTAGAACACCGCTGTTTCGCCTTCGGCGGTCACGGCAGCGCCGCCGAGTGCCATTGCCCGCGCACTTGCCGGCAGCTCGAGAAGGATCGCGGCACTGTGACCGCCCTGGGCGCCGGCCGGGGGCGCGCCCAACGCCGACACGAGCACTGTTGCCGCGAATGCGCCGGCGGTGAGGGGGAGATGCATCTCAGCGCACCACGAAGATCTGCCGACGAATCACGCCCGACGGCAGGCGAAGGATCATGACGTAGGCACCGTTCGCGACCGGTTGTCCCCCATCGCTCGTCAGGTCCCAGTGAATGTTGCGATCCGCCAGCGGAGGCCGCAGCACCCGAACGCGGCGCCCGCTGAAATCGTAGAACTCGATCGAGCTCACGGCCTGGGCAAAGTTGATGATCAACGGCGCGCTCCGCACCGGGTTCTGCGTAATGTTCATCTGCTCTCCCGGGGAGAGCACGGACGTCACGACCGACGCGCCGACGCTGCGCTGACCGCTGAACGACATCCCGACACCGCTGGTGAGGCCGACCGTCATGCTCCGGGCATGGTCCAGCGACGCGGAAAACGTCGTGGCGTTGGGAGTCGCTCCCGACAACAGACCGACCACCAGCAGGTCGATCGTGCCCCCGCGCGGCACCACCAGCGCACCGACGGGAATGTCCACCTCGATGTCGCGCGTGCCCGCGAGCGCCGCCTCCGCCGATGACGCAACGACGGCTTCCCCTGGACCCGCGACGCCGTTGCGATCGGCATCGAGAACCACGCCCGCCCGAAAGCCGGCATCGCGACCCGTGACCGCCACCGTCACTCGCGTCACGGAGAGGGACTCCGGATCCGTCGCGCCGATCCGGAGCGCCTGTAGCGGAATCACGGTCCCGACCCTGCTGCTCGCCTCGCTCGCACTGTCGGGCTTTGCCCCGGCGATGACCCGGCCCGCCTGCTCGACGACGGCATCCAGCGCCCCTGGGACGTTCAGCTTTCCTGCCCCCCACGAGTTGCTCGATCCACTGGCGGTGATCACGTCGTCGTGCGCGCGACTGATGCCGGTGAATGCATCCGTCCGGGCGCTCGACGTCAGTGCGGCCAGCACCTGCGCCGGTGTGAGTGTCGGGCGCTCCGCGAGCAGGAGAGCCACGGCGCCGGCAACATGTGGCGCTGCCATGCTGGTTCCCTCGAGCAGGGCGTGGGAGCTGTCCGGATCCACGAGCGCCCGCGGGAACGCGGCGAGGCGCGACAGCGACGAGATGTTGCGCCCGGGTGCACTGATGTCCGGCTTCTGCCTTCCATCGCGCGTGGGACCCGGCGCACTGAAGGGGAGCAGGGCGCCGGTCGCGACGTTGTCGGTGATCCGATATGACCGCCCGTCGACCGAGCGCCATGATGCGCGTGTCGAGTACGCGCCGACCGAGATCACGTTGCGCCCGCTGGCTGGCGCGCCGACGAGCCGGCGATTCGTCGCGCCGGTGGTGAACGTGACACTCGCAGCTGTATTGAGCTGGGCGTAGGCAAGATATGCATCGACGACGCCATCTCCGCGTCCACCGATTCGCCTGAAGGTCACCTTCCACTCTCCTGCCTGGGGCGCGACCGAGCCTCCCGTCCATTCGCCAATGAACAGCTCGGCCACGTGCGAAGGAGACGCAGGTGAGAGTGTTCCGAGCTCGAGGCCGCCGAGCAGGGAATCGCCGCGTATGGAGCCGTTGTACATCAGCACGCTTCCGCCGGGATTGAACTGCGACGCGAGCGGTACTCCGTGCGGGAGATCGACCCTGGATCCGTTCGGCCGCACGACCGTGAGCGCGAAGCTGTCGAGGGGGCTGTAGTACGCCTGGACGAGCACCAGGTCGTTGCCGCCCCCGACGAAAGGCTGATGAGGATCTATCGAGAACGCGATGGTGGCCGAATCACCGACTGCCGGCGCAGCGTCCGCGTGCAGCGTCGCAACGGGAAAAACCTCAGGCTCGAGAAGGTCGCCCCGGTTGTTGCCATCGTTGCCCGCCGACGCGACCACGATGCGACCCGGACCTGTGAGGGCATCGATCATGAGCGTGATCGCATCGTTCCCGTCGTGTGGTCCGAGACGCGTTCCCAGGCTGAGGTTCACCACCGCCGGCCTGCCCAGCTCCGCCGCGCGCCGAAAGATGTAGTCCACTCCGTCGACTATCGATGTCAAGCCCAGGTCGGTCTTGACGACTATCATCTCGGCTCCTGGCGCCACGCCAGCGTACGAGAACGCGGGTCCCCCCAGTCTCGCATCCGACCCATCGCCCCCGGCGGTACCGGCGACGTGCGTACCGTGACCATCGGTGTCCCGCGATGAGCACAGGTTGGGACTCGTCAGCTGCTCGCGCCTGCACTCGATTCCGTAGTTGAACACCGCGTTGCCCACCGCGCCCGGCGGAATCCCGAGCGTGGCCGTCTGGTCCCAGAGATAGAGGATGCGTGAGCGGCCAATGTCATCCTCGATGAAATCGCGGTGAAGGAAGTCGATTCCTGTGTCGACGAATCCGAGAATCGCGCCGCGGCCTGTCGAGCCGCGGTAGTGATCGCCGGAGCTCCGGGTGCGCAGGGCAGCTACACCTATATCGCGCATCGAGGAGTCGCCATGCAGCTCGGCGCGGCGTGATACCTCGATGGCCGTAACGCCGCGCACAGCTGCCACCGCGCCGAGCTGCTGCACGGGAACCCTTGCGGAGACCCAACCACCGGCGCGCGCGCCGATCTCGACGCCCAGCCCCATCAGGGCAACCTCCGACGTCGGCGCGACTCGGAGGAAGATCCCGACCATGTCTGCGCCTCCCGCTCCGCGCGACAGGGCGAACAGTGCCTCGGCGCG
>JBGTMW010000338.1:0-6096 GCA_041743365.1 Gemmatimonadaceae bacterium | reverse complement strand
CGCTTGACGATGTCCTGCATGGGAGAAGGGCGGCAAAGGGAGAGGGCGGTACGGGGCCGTGGCAAGCCCAACGTACTTCGCAAATGTCGCGCTAGAGCATATCGGATTTGCCCGGGACTGTTCCCGTGTCGTCGCACTCATGGTCACCGTCGGTCTCATCGCCGCGGTTGGCCCCGCGCGGCGAGCGCTCGCGATCCGGCCTATCGAGGCCCTTCGAGAGACGGCTAAGACAGCCCTCCCAGCCGATCACGCGTACTGGAAGGCGAGGAAAACGAGCGGGAGCAGGAGCAGGACGAGCAGTATCGCGACAATCACCAGCGCCACGCGCGAGCGTCGCAATCCCCCGCCGCCACGGTCACGCTCGGCCATGTACGCGCCCTCATCGAGATAATACCCCTCGATGCGACTGTGCTCGTACCCGATGATCGCCGGACGTCCGCGCGGATCGACGCCGCGGATCACGCCGGAGGCGATGCAGGCGACCAGCGCGCGATCATCGCTCGCGAGCCCGAGCTGCGCGAGCGGTCGTGCGCGCTCCGGAGCCGTGGCGCCGCAGATGCGAAACGCGTCGATGACCCTGGCCCGCGACTTCGCGGCGGCCTTTGCTGCGCTGACCGCGATCATTGCTCCGTGTGTCATCAGCACTATCCTGGTCCGGTGGCTCCAGAGTGAGCGGTGACCCGCCCTGTGAACGCTGGTGGAAGCACCATCGGGTCAATGGTGCGGCCGCGAATATCAGACCACAGCGGCCGAGCGCAGCCGCTGGTCGGGCTGGTCGGGCCCAGTCCCGGGGCGGCGACGGGGTTGACCCCACGCCGAGGCATGACTAACGTGCGAGTTAGGCATGGCTAATCTCAGGTTCTTTCTGGACTAAACCCCGGGGCTATCGTGACACCTGCACCCACTCGAGACCGCATGCTCTTCCGCGGCGCGGCGCAAGCCGCCCCCTTCCGACAGATCATCGCTCGACGCATAAAGCCCGGCGTGATGTGGGTGCTTGGCGCTCTGCTCCTGCTTCCGCCACGTGAAGCAGAGGCCAAACGCATCCCGTATTGGGCCCGGAAATACAACGTCGAGTGCAGCCAGTGTCACGTTTCCGTTCCTCGGCTGAATGGCTTCGGCGCTGGGTTTCTGGCTCGAGGATACCGGATGCCTCCGGATTCCGCAGTCGCATCCCACCGAACATTCCCGCTCGCGGTCTGGATAAGCGGAAGATCTGACTCCCGACCTGCGGGTGCGGCTACTGCCGAGCATGTGCGCGCCTACCTCAATCGTGTGGAAATCATATCGGGTGGTCATCTCATCACCCCGTCACTCTCGTATTTCGTCGAATGGCGGCCGGTGAGCCAGGAGCCGCGAAACGACGGCACACTGAGAGATCGCTCGGGGCGCTTCGAAGACGCATTCATCACTGCATACATCCGAAGGCTTTCGATCACCGCCGGGCAGTTCAGGCAGCTGGATCAGGTGGACGTCTCCCGACGCCTCGGAATCAGCGAGCCTCTGGCACTGTCGGCATCGGTAGCGGGAGCAGCTGGCGGCAGCTCACGCGAGCGGTCGCTCCGCGCATTTGCTCCCTCCGCGCGCTCCCCTTCTGTCCGGGTCGCCTGGGATCGCCCGGTTCGGGGATGGAATTGGACAGCGGCTCTGGCACTTCCTGTTCCGGGAGAATTCTCGATCCCGCTCAACGACGACGCTCGTATCGAAGCGAGCAACGAAGTCGAGTGGCGAGCCAAAGGCGTCTTTGCGGAGTCGTACATCCGCCGCCAGGCGATGTCGTTCGGAGTTCACGCGTTCTACGATGACTCGGAACGGTACCTGACCAATGCGGTCGCGACGGGACGCGCGTCATCGTTCTACTGGACCGGTGTGGGCGGGGCAGCCAGATCGGGCGGCGTCCTTGCCGGACGCTGGTCACTGGAAGGCGAGTTTATCCCGCATCGCTTCGCCGGGCTCGGAGGGCGAGTCGAAGATCGAGCGGGGGATGGTGCGGACGTCGCGTTTCTACCCTATGTGAACCTCAGTTTGCCGGCCACGAAGTATACGATGCGGCTCACGATCGAGCGGCGCTTTCAGCGGAGCAGGAACGCGACGTTGATCGAGCTGGGGACGATCTTCTGAAATAGACCCGCCACGTTGCGACGCGCAAAGGATAGGGCTGCGGAAACACCGCGCCTTCCAACCGTCATCGCGACTTCAGGAACTCGACGAGATCGGTCTTCTGCTGCGCGGTCAGGTTGAGGTTGCGCTTCGCGACGTACCTGTCGACGACGGCCGTCAGGGTCGGCGCGATTCCATTATGGAAGTACGGCCCCTGAAGCTGCGGTGGGTTGTGGAGTCCTCTGAGCGGTGTCGTGCGATACCGCTTGGTGACGCTGCGCAGGGCGTAGCTCGGCGCACCGTTCGGTTCCGGCTCGCTCGCGACCTCCGACGGCGCGTGCAGTCTCCCCGCATTGACGTCCGTGAACAGCGCCCCCGTATGACAGGTCGAGCACTGGCCTGGGCCGTTGAACACCACTCGGCCGCGGTCAGCCGCCGCCGCGTCGAAGTCGGCCGCGCGAGGTGCAGGGGTCTCGAGACTGAACTGGTACTCGCGTAGCGCCGCGAGAATGGGCGTCGTCACCCGGTCGGGCGGCGTGTTGTTGACGTTGATGCCGAGGCGGGAATCGACGAATCGTCCATGACCGTGCATCTGGGTGATGGCGACGTAGGCGTTCCAGTAGGAGATCGTGTCGTCGCCTGTGTACAGCTCGTTCCGCACCTCTCGCAGCCCGAACGCGGGTGGAATCACGACGGGCTGGTTCTTCCCATCGAAGTTGAACCGGGGGTCGTACATTCCCGGTCCCCACGAGTTGTAGACCGCCTTCTGCGCCGGGGTGACCGCTGGCGACAGGGCGATGATCGCCCCGGGATCGAGATCGCGGTTCGGCCACCCATCGAGCCGCTTGCCAATCCCCTGGGCGAACGAGTTGTCGACGGTGGAGTGGCAGAGCGCACAGGTGACGCCGACGGAAGTGAGATTGTTGCTCGCGTCCACGTGGCCAACCACACCCACGACGGCGCCGAGCTTGAGAAGCGTCACTGTCGTGGCCGGATCATCCAGGTCGATCTGGCCGGCTGCGAGCGCATCCTTCACCGACTGCGGCAGCGTATCCGAGTCCACCTTCAGTCCGACGGAGAGCGCCGTGGTGGGGCTCACGCTGGTCCGGATGACTTCGTGCATTCGAAGCGTGTCGGTCCAGAAAGTCTCGTCCCCGAACATATCGAACCGGAAGACCAGCTTTCCCTGCGCGACGAGCGTTTCGTCCAGCGGCCTCGGTCCGATGGGGTCATCATCATCGGCGCAGGCGACCGTCAGAAACGCGACGATCATACCGATGAGCACCGGGATCGCGACACCGAACCAGGGACCCGACTGCCCACGCACATCCTGCTCGCCGCGGTCGGATGGGCGAATGCTCTCGCTGTCCTGCATGGAGTCCTCCTCGACACATTGGTTCTGCTGTGACGCAACCACCGCCCGGACACGTCGAGCTCGCCGGAACGCCACATGCAACTAACCACAGGGACGGATGAGATAGTGAAGGAACACCTTTACTTTCTGCAATAACTGCTCCCTGTGTGCTTTCCGCCAACTGAACCAGAGTGCAGATGCCTCTACCGCCACGAAGGCTGGGCTCGCTCAAGGGGACCAGAGAACAGATCCTCACCGTCCTTCGCCGCTCTTCACTGACCGCGAACGAGATCGCCGCCCAACTCGGGATGACCCACAATGCCGTCCGCACTCACCTCGCGGCGCTGCAACATGCCGGACTCATCCGTCAGGGCGGGCTTCAACGAAGCGCCAGCAAGCCAGCCGTCGTCTACGAGCTCGCGCCGGAAGCCGAGGCGGAATTCTCGAGCGCCTACGTCCCCTTCGTCGCCCACCTCATGCGCGTCCTTCAGGAGCGGCTGTCGCAGGATCAGCTCAATGAGGTGATGCACCTGGCGGGTCGGGGGTTGGCCGCGGAGTGGCCTCGTCTTCGGGGTGATCTTCCTCAGCGCGTCGAGGCAGCCTCCGTCCTTCTCGCGGATCTGGGCGCGCTGAACGAGGTCGAGTCCCAGAACGGCGGGTTCGTCATCCGTGGCTATGGATGCCTCCTCGCTGCGGCCGTTCATTCCCGGCCGGAAGTCTGTCGTGCCATGGAGAGCCTGCTGGCGGAGCTGCTCGAGGTGCCGGTAAAGGAGTGCTGCGAGCGCGGGGAGCGGCCCCGCTGCTGCTTCGAGATTGCCGGCGGGGACGGAGCTACCAAGGGGCGCCAGGCGGTCATGTGAGAAGTTCGGCGGTCGCCCGAGAACGGCCGCGCCATTCCCACTGTTGACATGAATATGGGCGAGCGCTTATCCTGAACCATATGGTTCAGTATTCACCGCAGCTCGACTCTGCCTTCAGCGCCCTCGCAGATCCCACTCGACGCGGAATCCTCGAGCGGCTTTGGCGCTCTGACGCCGCGATCAGTGAGCTTGCCGAGGACTTCGAGATGACACTGACCGGCGTGAAAAAGCACGTCAAGGTACTCGAGGACGCCGGGCTGGTGATCACCGAGAAGGTCGGACGGGTGCGTCACTGCCGGCTCGGACCGCGGCGGCTGGACCAGGAGGCCGCGTGGATCGCGGCACACCGGCGGATGCTGGAGGCCCGCCTCAACAGGCTCGGGGAGTTCCTCGAGCGCACAAGGGGGAACCAATGACCATGGCAACGCAGCAGCCGAAGCACGATCGTGCAGTGAAATCGACAGTCACCAGCCGCGGCGAGCGCGAGCTTTACATCGAGCGGATCTTCAACGCCACGCGCGACCGCGTCTGGCAGGCGATGACCGACCCCGAGCTCGTGGCCCAGTGGTGGGGTCGCGGCAACAAGCTCGTGATCGAGAAGCTGGAGGTGAAGCGCGGCGGGCACTGGCGGTTCATCGAGCACTCCGATCACGGCGAGCATGGCTTCGAGGGGCGGTATCGTGAAGTCAGGGCGCCTGATCTCCTCGAGTACACATTCGAGTGGGACGGCCAGCCGGGCCACGTCGTCGTCGACACGACGACCCTCGAGGACCTCGGCGACGGCCGCACGCGTGTCGTCGTGACGTCGCTCTTCCTCACAGCCGCGGATCGGGATGGGATGGTGCAGTCCGGAATGGAGGCGGGACTGAACGAGAGCTACGCCGCGCTGGATCGAGTTCTGGCGGCGATGCAGTAGAGCGGGATCGGGGCGTGCGTAGAGCTTTCTACCCGATTGCGCAAAGCGGGCATCTACGACGACTGTCTCTTCGGATGCAGCGGATTGAGCGGATGAAAGGGCGGGATCGGTAGGGGGGCGTGTTCCGTGAGGCTCGTGTACGCATCGGCGATTTGCCTCGGATCCTGTCCTTGGACTTGCAAAGGCAACTGCACCTCGCGTCGCGCCGGGGCAGTTGCCTTTGCTCGTTCAATCAACAATCAGGAGCCCGACTTCGGCGCACCGTCACCACCTCTCCAATTCGACCCGCACTTTCATCCGTTCCATCCGATGCATCCGACGAAGACCTCGTCGTAGATGCCCTGCGAAGTGCGCAACGCAGGCATCTACGACGCAATTTCACTTCGGATGCAGCGGATTGAGCGGATGAAAGGGCAGGATCGTGAGATGGTCGTGTTCCGTGTGTTGCTCGAACACGCGTCGCCACCTTGGCTCGGATCATGTTCTTGCGATAGCAAAGGCAACTGCACCTCGCGTCACGCTGAGGCAGTTGCCTTCGCTCAATCAATCAACAATCCGGAGCCCGATCCCGGCGCACCCGCATCACCTCTCCAATTCGACCCGCACTTTCATCCGTTGCATCCGATGCATCCGACAAGGACTTCGTCGTAGATGCCCGGCCCGCCGCAACGAATCGACTACCCCTCACGAAGCGCCACGGCCGGATCCATCCCCGCGGCGCGACGGGCCGGAAGCCAGCACGCCGCGGCCGCGATAGCCAGGAAGAGCACGGCGATCGCGGCAAATGTCAGCGGGTCTGTCGGCGTAACCCCGATGAGCATGCTGCGCATTATCCGGGTCAGCGCCAGCGCACCCGCGATCCCCGC
>JBGTMW010000337.1:0-5040 GCA_041743365.1 Gemmatimonadaceae bacterium | reverse complement strand
GCATCGAGAGCGCCGCCAGCTGGAGCGCGACGATCCACCCCTCGGTGCGCTCCTCCAGCGCCGCCACGTCCCCCGCCGTCAGCTTCAGACCCATCACCCCGTTGAGGTACGCCGCGGCCTCGTCAGGCGTGAAACGCAAATCAGCGGCGCGAACCTCAACGAGCTCACCCCGCGCGCGCAGGCGGGCCAGCGGCAGCGCTGGATCGGCCCGCGTGGCCATCACCAGGTGCATCGGTTCGGGCAGGTGATCCAGGAGATACGCCATGCCCTCCTGGATGTCCGGAGCCTCGATCACATGAAAGTCGTCGAGCACAAGTACGACGTCGTCGCGGACCGCAGCCAGCTCGTTGAGCAAGGGAGCGAGGACACCATCGATCTGCCCCTGAGGCGACGCCAATAGCGAGAGCGACCCCTCGCCGATACCGGGCACGACCGTCCGAAGCGCCGAAATCAGGTAGGTCCAGAACACCGCCGGCTCGTTGTCCGCCTGGTCGATCGAGAGCCAAGCTGCGAGCCGCCCGTCGTCGCGTGGGGTCGCCAGCCACTCCGCCAACAGCGTTGACTTCCCAAATCCGGCTGGGGCGGAGATGAGCGTCAGCTTGGACTGGGTGGTTCGGGTCAGGCGCTCGATGAGTCTCGGGCGCGCAACGAGGCTGGCTCGCGGCCTCGGGACGTGAACCTTGGTTTCGAGCAGCGGACTCGTCAGGACCATCCCCGCTCAGCCACGCGACCAGCCGCAGCTCACCGTTCGACGGGCAGTGTTCGGCCGGTTCAGCTGCATTGAGCCGAGCCTAACGGATGTGGACCATCCGAGAGTAACTGCGCCCCCGAGAACGAAGCTCGAAAAGCCCACTAGACAAGCTGCGCTGGGCTGGCTGTAAACGCGGCGCCGCCGCCCAAGACCGCAAGAATCGGCACGCGATGGCTGCGATCAGGGGTCAGTTAAGGGGTCAAGTCGGCGCATCTCCCAACAGAATGCCGCGATCCAAGCACGGATCGGGGCTTCGAGGTGATGGTTGGTACCGCATACCGGAATCGCGGCGAGCCTCCGGTGGAGTCTGACTGAGTACGGTTGTTACGGTGGGCTCCGGCCAACTCCGGCGGGTTCTGGCTGGCTTGAGGGTACGAATGAGGGTACCAACGAACCCTGCG
Organism: Gemmatimonadaceae bacterium; assembly: GCA_041743365.1. GTDB lineage: Bacteria > Gemmatimonadota > Gemmatimonadetes > Gemmatimonadales > Gemmatimonadaceae > JANPKQ01. The sequence continues at coordinate 3,888 of JBGTMW010000337.1, read as the reverse complement.
CGGAGCTCTCGTCAAACGTTGTAGAAGTACTGGCTAGGTCGCCCCGCGCATCAGACCGCAGACCTCCGCGACCGCGGCTAGAACCTGACCACGGACCGCTGTCGGTTCGTCCGGTATCCCCTGCGTCCGTCAAGCCGGGCTCCGGTCCTCGAGCTCCCAAGCGTGGTCCATCGCGTGCTGCGCCGTGCGGCGGATGAGGAAGCGCAGCGGCCATCGACGGGCGGGGCGGCCGTCGGCGTGGTACTCGCGGATGGCGGCAACGAACCGATCGCGAAGCCATGCGAGCTCTTCCGACGTCAGCCGAGCCTCGTCGTCCTCGCGAATGCCGACCTTGCGCCAGAAGTTGTGTCGTTCCGACACGTAGACGTGACGGACGATGTGGTCCCGCTCCCGCCCGCCGCCGCGCGGGCCCTTGACGAGTGGCGCAGCGACCGCGCCCGATACGTCGTCGAAGTGGTTCCATGCGGCCTGCATGAGCCCGATTCGGCGCTCGAGCTCGTCATCTGGGAGGGGGTCCGCCTCGGTGACGGACGGCACATGAGCGATGCCCTACCAGTCCGTCGACGTGTTGCCCGGTGTGCGCTCCACGACGTGCGGGATGACGCCTCGCTCGAACTCGTCACGGAGCCCGACGCGCTCCGCGACCGGCGCGTAGCGCGGCAGGTATGTCAGCAGCTTCTCGATGGCCTCCTCCTCGGTGCGGCCTCCGCGCTCCAGGCCGGGCCAGTCCATGGCGGCGGCCACGATCCGCTTGCCCTTCGGCCCGATCTCGAGGAGGACACGCAGCTGGTCCGTCATGCGCACATGCTACCGGGCTCTTCAGGCCGACCCGGTTGCGTCGAGGAAGCGGTGTCGTACGCTCTCGCCCGCTGCGAGGGACGCCCAGCGGCTCAGCGCACGACTCAGGACCGTACCCCGGGTCGCCATTCGCCTTCGAATGTCGCAGGGTCGGCGGAAACGTCAGGTTCCATCGAGTCGTACCTGAAGTCGAGGCTGTCGCCGCGAGGGTGGAACTCTGATCGCTTCCACGCGTCCCCTTCGCGCCAGTCGAAGCGAACGCCGCCGTCGTCGAGGACGTGGCCTCGGAACGTGAAGGATCCGGCGGTGTCGAACAGGTCGAGAACGAGGCCATCGTCGTCATAGCCGTAGACCTGCGTTGAGAAGTAGAAGACCTCGCGTGACGTCGGCTCGCTGATCTCGTACGTGAGCAGCAGCCAGCGGCCTCGAACGGTTGCTGTGGCGTCCAGTGAGTAGGGACCATAGGGTCCGACTCCCTCGCCATGCCACGAGCCTTCGATGAAGCGGATCGGCTGCAAACCGACCGCCGGGTCGGGCTCGTCCCACGAAGCGTTGGCTGGGGTCTCCGGCGTGGCGTCGTGATCACTGGTCATGGTCGCAGTTTCCTCGAATCCCTGAGTTCGCTCAATGGTTCCTGTTCGAGTCGGACCGGGCCGCATCGAATCCCAAGTGGGGAGCCGTCAGTCGGTCCCGCTGCTCTTGGCGGAGGTCCGGTTGTGCGACCGCGCGGCGTCGAGCCAGAACCTGAGCCGTCCATCATCGGCGATGGCATCGGCGGAGACAGAGATCCAGCCCGCTCCCATGCTTCGGCCCGCTCCCATCTCGGCTTGGCTGGCGCCCGGCTCAGCGGTCAGCTCCGCATGCCGTACCGCAGCGACCCGGACCAGGAGGCTGCCATCCCCCATGGCGCTGACGACCAGCTTGTCGTTGACCATGGACGATCGGCCTCCGAACATCGAAACCTCGCGAGTCGACGGCTCATCGGATAGCAGCACTCGCACGCGGTCGACGAGTTCTGCTTGTCGATCCTTCACGCGTTCTTCCCTTACGGCTGCGGTGGCCTAGCAACCATAGCCCTAGCCTTCCTGCAGTGCGGGAGGGTTGAGGGCAGGGGCGGTTGCTACTCTGGGCCGGGCGATGGCAACTGCGGCGAGGATGGCGGACACCAGGGCGAGGGCGGTGATGACGACCGCGATGGGCAGTGCCGTGGTGTCGCCGGCGAGGGCCATCAGCACCATGCCGCCAACCACGCCGCTTCCCATCAGGGGCACCCACACCAGCATCGGGAACGCGAACGCCGCGGCGCCATTCCGGCGCAGGAGGCCGATCCCGGCCATCGCGCTGAGCGGCAGGAAGAAGGCGAGATCAAGGGCGTAGACCGGGTTGCTGGAGATACCCGCCTTGACGAGGTCCGGTGGCAAGACCCCCGTTGTGCTCGTCCCGGCGATCTGCGCGACCCACAACAGGCTGAACATCACGCCGACCCCGACGAGGAGGCCACCGGCTGCACGTCGATTGAGGCGCTCCGTTACGGTCCGGCCTCCTTCGACCGCCACGCGGCCCGCCAGCAGCAGGCTCCACAGGGACAAGCCGAAGATGGCGATGTACATCGCCGTGAGCGGGTTCATGGCCACCGAGAAGGCAAAGATCGCGTAGTTGTAGACGAGGTACAGCAGCCCGGCGACGATTGCCAGCCGACCGGGCGCCGAGCCGCGTGAGGCAGTCCACAGCCCGACAACCAGAACTGGGACGGCCAGGAACAGCGTCGCGAGGTCGGTGCCCTGCGCCTGCTGCACCCAGTTCGGGGCGTCGAGGTACAGACCAGGGATAGCCAGGCCAGCTACTGACGCGAGCGCGGCAAGGCCGGTGGCGAGGGCGGCGAGTCGGTTCGGGATCGCGAACATGGGAGACCTTCGTGCTCTGATCGTGACGCTGATGCGCCATGAACACCGTCGCATCGGTCGCCCATTCCGGATAGGGCCGTGCGGCCCCTGACTTGGCCCTCCTGTGGCCCGTGCGTGGGCAGCGTCGGCGATGGACGCTCTGCGCAGAGCCGGTGAGATCACCGGCGGCATTCGGGGTACCGTTCTCATGGCAATTGAACAACGACCGCCGCTCTCGCGCCTCGCCAAGCTCACCGTCGCCCTGGAGGTGCTCCTAGCCATCGGCGCGCTCGGAGGCGGCCTGGTCCTTGTCGTCGCGCCACGCGGGGAGATCATGCCGCTCCCGCTGTCCGCACTGGCAGGCTCGCCGTTCGACACCTATCTTGTGCCGGGGCTGATCCTGTTTACCGTTCTTGGGATCGGACCCCTGTTTGCAGCGGCTCTGGCGTGGCGCGGCCATCCTCTCGCGCCGTTCGCCGGGTTCGTCGTGGGCACAGCGCTGCTGACCTGGATCGGAGTAGAGATCGCCATCATCGGCTACAGCAACGAGCCACCGCTGCAGGCGATCTACCTCGTCATTGGAATTGCCATCACCGCCGCTGCCCTCAAGTGGCTGGGTGAGGCGAGAGTCGGCCGCCGCGATCGGCCAGGAGACGTCGACCGTGCGGCGTCAGGCGCGCATTAGGCTGCGACATGAGGGTCCCTTCTTCGACTGTGGCTTCGAGACCAACAGCCGAACGATAGGGCCCTCAGCCCGTCACCAACCTGATTGGGAACTAGATCTAGCCCGGTTCGCGCTGTGCGTCGCTCCCGATTGCTTGCTTTCTCGGCACATACCTGCATGGCCACCGCCCCCGAAGCCATTCGGCCGGCAAGGAGCCATCGCCGTCAGCGGCTCCTGACGACGCTCCGCCACGTCAGGGTGCGTCCATCCTAGCCACCGCCCATGGTTCCGCCGAACTGGGTTCGCGAATGGTGCTCCTCCGCGAGCCGCCGCAGCGCGACGAGGGCGCGCTCGAACACGATCGTCCCGATGACTGTCGCCTCCACGGCCTCCTGCCGATCCTCGGCCTGCGCGACATACGCGATCTCGGCCGCCGCCATGAGGTCGGCGTGGTGGGCGTAGCGTTCGAAGACGCTCGGTCCGACGCTCCATCCAAGCTGTCGGAGGGCGTACAGCGCGCCGGCGAGATCTTGTCGCGCCGCC
>JBGTMW010000336.1:0-3760 GCA_041743365.1 Gemmatimonadaceae bacterium | reverse complement strand
CACCCCGTCCACCGAAGTCCACCGCAGCCGCCTCTTTTTCGGGATATGCCTGGCTCTGATCCCCACCGGCGCATCCTTCGCGCTGGTGAGCAACATCCTGATCCAGCTGAAGCAGCAGTTCATCCTGACGAACTACCAGGTGGGGCTGATCGGCGGAGCGGCGCTCTGGGGGATGGCGATCTCGCTTCTCGTGCTGGGACCGATGCTGGAAGGGTTCGGACTCAAGAACGGCGCCCGGGCGGCCTTCGTCGGACACCTCGCGGGGATCACCCTCATGATCTCGGCGGCCGGGCGGGCGGGTGACCCATCGGCGTTCTGGATGCTGTTCGGCGGGGCAGCGGTTCTCGCAGCGGGCAACGGCATGATCGAAGTGACGGGCAACCCCCTGGTCGCGGCGCTTTATCCGACCGAGAAAACCAAGCGCCTGAACTGGTTTCACGCCTTCTTCCCCGTGGGGATAGTATTCGGCGGGATCACCGGGTTCGTGCTCGCCACCTGGGGCGGCTCCTTCGGAAACTGGCCCTGGCAGCTCGGTGTCATCTACATCCCGATCCTGATCTACGGCGCGATGGTTCTCCCGCAGAGGTTTCCGAAGACGGAGAACGCGGAAGTCGGGATTCCGGTCGGCGAGATGTTCCGGTACACGCTGACCAACCCGCTTTTCCTGCTTATGCTGGCGATGATGGCGATCACGACCTCGCTCGAGCTGGGCCCGATGCGCTGGGTGCCGGCGGTGCTCACATCGGCCGGCCTGCACGGCATCCTCGTGCTCGTCTGGATCAGCGGCTGGATGGTGGTCCTGCGCTCCCTGGCCGGCCACTTCGTGGAGCGCATCGCGCCGACCGGAATGCTGCTCGGTGCGTCGATTCTCACCGGTACCGGGCTCTTCCTGTTGAGCTTCGCCACGGGAACGTGGAGCGCCTTCGCGGCCGCCACGGTGTTCGCCTGGGGAGTCGCCTTCTTCTTCCCGACGATGGTCGGCGTGGTGAGCGAGAAGATGCCGCGGACGGGCTCGCTCGGCATCGTGCTCACCGCCGGCGTCGGGCTCGGGATGGCGGGTGCCGTCGGCGTGCCGATCATGGGCAAGTTCGCCGACGGATTCCTCGCCGAGTCGCTTCCGGCGGCCGAGACATCAGCGTTGCTCCAGCGCGCCGAGCAGCAGCTCCCCGCCTATGTGGAGCGCGCTCGCACGACCACCAACCTCGCTTCGCTCGGCTATCGTGAGCGCGAGGTCGAAGATGCTCTCACGGCGACACGCGCGGCACTGGCGGAGGAGCGGGAGTCGGGCAGCATCCAGAACGACGCGACGGCGAACGCACTGCGGGCGATCGTCGCGACCGCGATTCCCAACGAACCGCTCGTTGGTGAGGCCAATGCGATTCTCCAGCCCGCTGAAGCATCGGGAGGACAGCAGTCCTTCCGGTACGTGGCGCCTCTGGCGCTCATCCTCATTCTGGTATTCGGGATGATGTATCTGAGAGACCGGCGTCGCGGTGGATACCGCGCAGTGAAGCTCGAGCGTGCCGCAGCGACCCTGCTGCTCGCGGTACTGCTCCCGATCACGGCGTGCGCGCCCGCCACGCAGCAGGGGGCGGCGGGCACCAGCCCTCCCATGACAGCGGTTCAGCCAACCGGGGTCATCCAGCCCCAGCGCCTCCGGGTGCTCTTCCTCGGTGACAACGGGCATCACCGTCCCTCCGTCCGCGCGAAGGAGATCCTCCCCGTGCTGGCGAAGAACGGCATCGACATGTTCTACACCGATGAGCGTGAAGACCTGAACGATGCGGAGCTCGACCGCTACGACGCGGTCATGCTCTACAACAATCACATGACCGTATCCGATGACCAGATCGCGGCGCTCATCGAGTTCGTCGAGGATGGCGGCGGCCTCGTCGTGCTGCACTGCGCATCGGCGTCGTTCCAGAACTCCGAGGAGTTCATCAGGCTTGTCGGTGGCGCATTCAAGAGCCACGGCACCGGGACCTTCAGCACGACGCGCGTGGCACCGGATCACCCGGCGATCGCCGGGGTTCCCTCATGGGAGAGCTGGGAGGAAACCTACATTCACACGAAGCACAATCCGGTGAACCGGACGGTGCTCGAGGTGCGTCGCGAGGCCGGGCATGAGGAGCCGTGGACGTGGGTTCGCACCTACGGCAGCGGCCGGGTGTTCTACACGGCGTGGGGACACGATCAGCGCACCTGGGGACAGGCAGGATTCCAGGAGCTCGTGGGACGCGGCGTGAAATGGGCGGCGGGCGAAGAGGCCGTGCGTCGCATTGCCGCCGATCCGCAGCCCGCGATGATGAATCTCGAGGTTCCCCTTCCGACCTACAAGCTTCCCCCCGCGCCGTGGAACACGCTGGACACCGCGGTGACGAAGGCGCAGGTCCCGCTGCCGACGGTCGAGTCGCTCCGGATGATGACCCTCATGCCCGGATTCGACGTGAAGTCGTTCGCGGTCGAGCCCATGATCGGCAACATCATCGACTTCACCTGGGATGCGCGCGGACGGATGTGGGCGGTCGAGACCCAGGACTATCCGAACACGGTCCTGCCCGACAGCGTGCCCGGCAACGACCGGATCCTCATCATCGAGGACACCAACGGTGACGGTGCGGCCGACAAGCTCAGCGTCTTCGCCGATGGGCTCAACCTCGCGACGTCGCTGACCTTCGCGAACGGCGGCCTCGTCGTGGCGCAGGCCCCGCACATGCTCTTCTTCAGGGATACGAACGGCGACGACAAGGCCGACGAGCGGAAGATCCTCTTCACCGGCTTCCCTAGAAACGACACTCACGGGTCGATCAGCAACCTTCGCTACGGCTTCGACAACCAGGTGTGGGGCTCGGTGGGCTACAACGGATTCCGCGGGACCGTCGGATCGAAGACCTTCGGTCGCGGCGAGTTCGGCTCCGGGTACTTCCGCTTCCCGGCCGACGGCTCGGACCTCGAATACATCGCGCGCACCAGCAACAACACCTGGGGCGTCGCATTCACGGAAGACAACTTCGTGTTCGGCTCGACCGCGAACAGCCGGCCGACGAACTTCGTCCACATTCCGGTGCGATACTATCGCGCGCTGGGCGGGCGCGACGTGGTGCTTCCGAATATCGCCGACAGGCTCGACGTCTATCCGGTCACCGGGATTCTCCAGGTGGACCAGTTCGGCCGGTACACGTCTGCCGCGGCGCACGAGATCTACACCGCGCGCGCCTTCCCGAAGGAGTACTGGAACCGAGCTGCATTCGTCGCGGAGCCGACCGCCCATCTGGTCGGAATGTTCGAGCTCACCTCCGATGGCTCCGGCTTCGCCGCGAAAAACAGGTGGAACTTCATGGCGAGCCGTGATGCATGGGCGGCACCGGTGCAGGTCAAGGTCGGCCCCGATGGCAACGTCTGGATATCCGACTTCTATTCCCTCGTGGCGCAGCACAACCCGACGCCGCGGGACATGCAGGGATGCTGCGAGAACGGACCGGGCAACGCATACGAGACGCCGAACCGCGACAAGCTGCACGCGCGGATCTACAGCATCGCGTACCAGGGCAACCGCGGCGGAACGCAGATGCGGCTCGACAACGCGACGCCGCAGCAGCTCGTCGCCGCCCTGAAGCACGACAACATGTTCTGGCGCCAAACGGCGCAGCGGCTGCTCGTCGAACGCGCCCAGCTCGACGTCGCGCCGGCGCTCATCCCGCTCGTCAACGACCACACGGTGGACGCGCTCGGTCTCAATCCCGGCGCGCTGCACGCGCTC
>JBGTMW010000335.1:0-3890 GCA_041743365.1 Gemmatimonadaceae bacterium | reverse complement strand
GTCGCCCGGAGGGCGCGCGAGTCGCCGTGCCGGGTCCGAGAGCGTGCGCTCGCACTATCGGTGCACGCGGTAGATGGCGCCGATGTTCGGCGTGCCCGGCCCGCCGTCATCGGAGACGAGCAGCGACCCGTCCCTGTCGACGACGACATCCACTGGTCGGCCCCAGCGATTGGGTCGCTGGCCGGCAGCACTCTCCCGCTGCCAGCCGGTGATGAACTCCTCGTACCCCACCGGCTTCCCATCGCGCACGCGTACTCGAACCACCACCGTGCCGACGGGTACCGTTCGATTCCACGACCCGTGCAGCGCGAGCAGCGCATCGCCGCGGTACTCGGCGGGAAGCCGGGATGCATGCGTGAGAAAGGTCAGGCCGAGGGGCGCCGAATGCGCCTGAAGCTCGAGCGCGGGCGGCAGCGTCCGGGCGCAGACACCTGCGGCGACCGAGTCGCTAACGACGCTGTCCGGATTGGCGATACGATCGCCGTGGCACCAGGGCCATCCGAAGTGTCCGCCGTCGCGAAGGATGTTGATCTCCTCGTGCGGCAGATCCTGGAAATCCGGGCGCAGGTTGTCACGCTCGTGCTGCGAAACCCAGATCTCTCCGGTGCTGGGGTGCACCGCCATCCCGACCGCGTTGCGAAGGCCGGATGAGTACACGCGCCCGTTCCTTCCATCAGCGTCGTACCGCATCACGGCCGCGAGCTCCGGCGACTCCTCGATGCAGATGTTGCAGCTCGATCCTATGGCCACGTACATGCCACCGTCGCGCCCGAAGACGATCGTGCGGGTGCTGTGACCGCGCGTGTACGGATAGCTGTTGAGCTGCTCGGGAGTGCCCGTTGGCCTGCCCGCCGCATCGAGCCTGACGCGATACACGCCCCGGAGACCGGCTATGTAGAGATGGCCGTCGTTGAACGCCAGCCCGTGCGCGCCCTCCACGCCATTGACGATGACCTCGCGCTCATCGGCCCTGCCGTCGCCGTCGCGATCCAGGAGTCGCATCACCTCGCCTCCGAAGTACTGCGGCCCCGATGGCGCCGCTCCGGCACCGCGTCCTCGTCCACCGGTCGCCCCGGCGCGCGGCTGGCTCACGTACACCGAACCGTCAGGGCCGATCGCCATGAAGCGCGCGCCGCGCACGCTGTCGGCGAACAGCATGACCCGGAGACCCTCGGGAACCATCAGCTTGCCATCGAGGGCGGAAACCATCCGCTTGCTCGACGGGGGTATGCTTCCCCTGTCGGACTGCGCGCGCGCTTCGAGTGAGGTGCATCCCAGCGCGGCCAGCGCGGCGACGGCCCATCCCTTACCGGTCATCATGAGCTCCTGTTCGATGTCTGTTCACCGGCGTAGACGCCGGCGAGCGCGCTTTCCGGGCGAGGCATGTGGTCGCGGCGGCTCTCCATCGCCGCGGCTTCGGCCTGCTCGATCTCTCCCTCCACTTCCCCTTCGATCTTCTCGAGCTCCGTGCGTTCTACCCCTCCGTCAACGAGATGCTCCTCGTACAGAGCAATGGGATCGCGCTTCCCCCACGCGGCGAACATCGCGACGTCGAAGGTGCGCCGCGCCTCTGCCTCATCGTGCGTCGCGTGACCTCCCATGCGAAATGTCTCCGCGATTAGCAGCGCGGGACCCTCGCCCCGCCTGCATCGCTCCGCGGCGAGCGTCGTGAGCGCATATGCATCGAGGACATTGTTGCCGTCGAAGACGCCGCCCCAGACGCCGTAGGCGGCCGGCCAGTCGGCGAAGCCCTCGTTCACGTGATGCTGATCGAGCCGCGTGCCGAGTGCGACATGGTTGTTCTGGATGATGAAGATGGCAGGGACCCGGCGAGCCGCGGCGAAATTCAGCCCTTCGTGCACGACACCCGCCTTGGTACTTCCGTCTCCGATCCACGTCATCGCCACGCGATCCTCTCCCCGGATGCTGAAGGAGAGCGCGATGCCGGTTATCACGGGAACCATGTCTCCCACATGGCTGATGGGGGCGAGGACGCCGTGGCGCATGTCGCCGTAGTGGCCGTCGCGGCCGCGGGTGGGCGCATCGAACGTCGCCATGTAGGAGCGCAGGATGTCGGCGATCGGCATCCCCATCTCGTGACACGCGCCGGAGTTCCTGATCATCGGTGCGACCACATCTCCGCCGACACCGCGCCGAAGCGCGTGTACCGGGCCTATGGTCGCTGCTTCCTCGCCGCTTCCCAGCCAGGCCTTGGAGATCACACCCTGGCGCACGAGGCGCTTGAGCGCGATGTCCGAGAGCCGGTTGCGGAGGAGGCCGCGGTACATCGCCAGCATCTGGTCGCGCGACAGCGCGTCGATGATCCGCTGCCGTTCCGGGTCGCGCGCGCACGTCGAGGCGTACTCGCGCACGAGATCGTCGTCGCGGGTCCATGACAGGTACTCGGCAGGATCGAACGCAGCATAGCGCTTCATCGACCGAAAGGTCACCCGTAGCGGGGCGGGCGACAAGCGAGGCGCGGTTCAGCGAGCCGCGAGCTGGCGGTTGCGCCCGCGTCGGGGGCAAGGCCTAGCTGACAGCCTCGAGGCTGTGAGCTTTGGGTCTGTGAGCCTCGAAGCTTCGAAGCTCGCAGCCGCTCGCGGCCTGGGCGTCTGGGCTGCAAAGGCGAGCCGCCAGCCCAGATAGCTGCTCGGCTGAAAGCCGCGAGCTTCAGCCGGGAGCGGGGGCGGGGGAACGGAAGCATCAGACCGCTTTGGTCAGCTTCGCTCTGGAATTTGCCGTTCCACTTGCTCTTCCGCAATTCAATCCGCACGCAAGCCCGCGGCTCGCGGCTGAGCGGCTATCTGGGCTGGCGGCATGCCTTTGCAGCCCAGCCCTCGAGCCGCGAACGGCTGCGAGCTTCGGGCTTCGACGCTCACGGCTCCAAGGCTCACGGCTCCAAGGCTCACAGCCCCAAGGCTCACAGCCCCAGGCTCACACGTCCAAGGCTCTGACCAGGCTACCTGCGCATAATCCTGCCGAGCCGCGACGCTCCCCCCTCCGCCGCCGCGCTCAACGCCGCCGCGAACTCCGGCGCCGTCGCGTACCGCTCGGCCGGAAGCCGCTGGAGCGCACGCGTGATCACCTTCTCGATCTCAGCCGGGAAACCAAGGTCCGGCCGCATCTCGCTGATGGGAATCGGGTGGCTTCGCAGGCGCGCAAGAAGCATGTCCTGCGGCGTTTCTCCCGGGAACGGGAGCTTGCCCGTCAGCATCTCGTAGGCGACGAGCGCAAGGGAGTACACGTCCGTACGCCGGTCGAGCGGCTTGCCTCGAAGCTGCTCCGGGCTCATGAACTCCGGTGTGCCGAGCACGACCCCGGTCGCGGTCAGCCGCTCCAGGAAGCGCGCGGCATCACGATCCTGCGCGAGGCCGAAATCCATTACCACCGCGTACTCCTCCGCCTCGCCCTCGGAACAGATCATCACGTTTTCGGGCTTCAGGTCGCGGTGGATGATGTCCAGCTCGTGCGCGGCATGCAGGCCGGACGCGATGTCCTGCACGAACTGCACGGCGAGAGGAAGTGGGAGCGATCCGAGGCGGTACGTCCGATCGCAGAGCACCTCGCCCTCGACGTACGGCATGACGACGTAGACCAGACCGTCCGTCGTCTCGCCAAGGCGGAGAATCGAGCAGACGTTGCGATGCACCAGGCGGATCCCCATGTCCGCTTCGCGTCTGAGGCGCTCCATCGCCTTCGTGTCCTCCGACAGCTCGGGAGGCAGGATCTTGATCGCGACGCGTCGGCCCTCGGTTTCCCGGTCCTGGGCGAGAAACACCATCGACATCCAGCCGTCGGCGATCTTGCTCGTGATCAGGTAGCGTCCGTCGAGCACCGACCCGGGAAGGCTCGCGTAGTCCACCCAGCGGGCGCCGGCGGTGGACGGGGTG
>JBGTMW010000334.1:0-8732 GCA_041743365.1 Gemmatimonadaceae bacterium | reverse complement strand
CTTTTCCGTAGACCCGGCCTAAGCGGCGTCGGTGCGGATGGCCCCGACGAGGCGACGAAGATGCGTCGATCCGCGTAGCAAGGTTACAGATGCCGATGTCATCTGCTCGCACGCGGCGCTCTGTTCCTGGGTCGACGCGTTGATCTCCTGGGCGGCGATCGCGTGACTCTCCGCGGTTTTCGCAATCGAGGTGACACCGCGCGCAGCGCTCTCGACGGCCTGGGCGTTCTCGCGTGCCGCGGTGGTCACCCCGCTCGCAGCCTGGCGCATCGTCGCGGCAGCGGCGCCGATGCTCGTCAAGGCGTCCTCGAGGTCGCGCGAGATGCGCTCGATCTCGCCCACGCGCCTCACCCCTTCATCCATCGCATCGGCGGTGTGAGCCACGCGAGCCGTGATCATCGCGGTCATCCGGACGATTTCGTACGACGATGACTCCGCCGCCTCGGCCAGCTTGCGCACCTCTTCGGCCACGACGGCGAAGCCTCGACCCGCGTTGCCCGCCCGGGCAGCCTCGATCGCCGCGTTGAGGGCAAGCAGGTTCGTCTGCTCGGCGATCTTCGTGACCGAGGCCACGAAGCGATTTATGTCGGCAGCCGCGTCATCCAGCAGGGTGACTTCGTTCGCGGCCTTCTGGACGTTCGCTTTCACGTCCATCAGGGTGGCGAGTGCCGTCCTGATCTCCACGCGCTTGCCTTCGGCCACATCCTCGATCTGGAAGGCGAGGGTCGTGACGTCCGACGCTCCCGAGCGAACACCTTCTGCACGCTCCCGGATGAGCGTCAGTGCTCCGTCGACCGTCCGGAGCTCCTTCACCTGGCTCTCCGCACCGCGCGAGACATCGTTCATCGCCGCAGCTACCTGCGTCGCCGAGCTCGCGAGCTGGTGACTCACCGACGAGAGGTCGTTAGCCGAGGTGGCGACCTCGTCGGCGGTGCGCGTCGCGACCGAGACGACACGCGAGAGCGATTCGCCCGTCTGGTTCATCGCGGATGCGAGAATCTCGAACTCACGCGGCATGCGGGCGCCGGTGCGCGCGCCGAGGTTCCCCGCGCTGAGCTCGTGGGCATGGGATACCAGCAGGCTGAGGGGGCGCGTGATCGAGCGGATCGTGCTGAACACGACGAAGCTCGCGACGATGAGCGCGGCGGAGAGCGCCGCAATGATGGCAAATGCACGCTGCCTGCTCTCCTCCCGAAGCGCGTCTGCGGCCCCGTTGACGCGCGTGGCCTTGAGGGCTCCCAGCTGTCCGATGTCGGTGAGCAGGCTGTCGGCGATCGGAATCGCTGCCTCCGCGGCGCTTCGAGCGGCTTCACTTCTTCCGAGGTCGGCCAGGCGGTGCGCCAGCGCGTACGCGATCTCCATTCGAGCCAGGCGCTCGTCCACCGACGCGAGGAGCGAGATCTCCTGGGGAGATTGTCCATCGCGCATGTTCATCTCCCGCTGGGCCGCATGAGCCGCCCAGCCCAGCCGCCTGAAATCCGCCTGCGCCGACGAGTCCCGCGTCTCGACGTAGCGGGAACCGGCGGACATCACCTGCGCAATGTTCGCGGAGAGGTTCGCGGCGAGCTGGGCCTCGGTGCGCACATCCGCGAGCGTGAGCCCGATGGTGCGCGACATCCCCTGCATAGACCAGAGTCCAACCATTGCCGCGGCGCCGCCGAGCACGAGCACGCCAATGAAGCCGACGACGAGGCGCCGGGCGATTGTCTGGTCGCCGGTCCCGAGCCGTATCCTCATCGGCTCACCGCCGCAATGAGATCGCGGTCGTGCACGCGCGCAATGACGACGTCCTTGCCGACCGGATCCCCGTTCGCCAGGAAGCGGATTGCTCCCGTGACCCCGCGGTATGCGGTCCGCTCATCGAGGCTTGCGAGGCGGTCGCGAATCGCCTCGCGATCGGGACCGACCTGCTCGATGACGTGCGCGAGCAGCTTCGTCGCGTCATATGCCAGCGCTGCATTGCCGTCAGGGACCATCGAGAAGCGCGCGCGAAAGGCCGACACGAACTCCTGTGCTTCCTTCCGGTGATCGGAGGCGGTGAAGGGCGCTCCGACGTACGCCCCCTCGGCGGCGGGCTCGCCGACGATTCCGGTCCAGCCGTCGCCACCCAGGAATTCGGCGTCGAGCCTCTGCCTCCGCGCTTCGCGCAGAATGGCCATGCCCGAGGCCTCGGTTCCCGCGACGAATACGAGCCCGGGCGCTTTCTGCCTGAGGAATGCGACGTACGGCTCGAAGTCGCGGGTGCCGCCGGGGATCGGATCGATGCTGACGATCCTCCCCTCGAAATTTCTCCTGAACGCGTCGGCGAGGCCGCGGCCATAGCTGTCGTTCTCGTAGAGGATCGCCGCCGTTGAGTGTCCCAGTCGCCGGGCGAAACGCGCCAGCTCGACGCCCGTGGCTGAATCGCTGGCGATAACGCGGAAAACCCAGGGGGAGATTCCGGTGATATCCGGTGACGTGGCGGTCGTCGCGACGGCGGGCAGCGCGCCATCGTAGATCTTCGCCGCGGCGACCATGGTTCCCGAGTTTACGTGTCCGACGACCGCCGAGACTGCCAGGTTGTTGACGAACTCCAGCGCTATGGCGGCGGCCTTTGCCCCGTCGGCCCCGTCGTCGCGGGCAAGGAGTCGAAGGGGACGACCGCGAACACCTCCGCCCTCGTTTATCTCGTCGACGGCGAGCTCCATCCCGCGCCGGTTCATCGCGCCATAGCCCTCGGTCCAGGGCCCCGCGGCGCCGAGGGTGATGTCGGCAGGCTGGCCCGCGCAGGCGATCAGGAACCCGGCGAGCAGCAGGGCGCGAAGAGGCATCAAGGTCCGGTGCGGAGAGAGGTGATTCCATGCGAAGGACGCTCCCCGGACCGGGCCCGTAACCATATGTATTGGAGCGCTCTAATGGATTCCGGCTACTGGCACTCAACCTGCCCTTCTGGGCCGCTCAGCCTTGGAGGGGTGCATGCGCATTCTGGTGACTGGTGGAACGGGAGTCGTGGGTGAATCGACCGTCGCGGCGCTGACGGAGCGTGGCCATGAGGTCAGGCTCTTCTCGCGCAACGCCGAGAAGGATGTCGAGCAGTTCGCCGGGAAGGTCGAGGCCTTTCCCGGGGACGTCTCCGACGCGTCGCAGGTCATGGGCGCCGCCGACGGGTGCGATGCGGTGGTCCACGTCGTCGGAATCGTTGACGAGTCGCCTCCGGAGGTCACCTTCGAGCGCGTGAACGTCCAGGGCACACTGCACATGGTGCGGGAGGCCGAGCGCGCGACCGTGAGGCGGTTCGTCTACGTATCCTCGCTCGGCGCCGAACGCGGCGAATCGGACTATCACCGCTCGAAGAAGCGCGCCGAGGACATCGTGCGGGTCTTCGAGGGGAACTGGACCATACTTCGACCGGGCAACGTCTATGGCCCGGGCGATGAGATGGTGTCGCTCCTGCTGAAGATGGTGCGGACGCTCCCGGTTATCCCGGTCATCGACAGCGGCGACCAGCCCTTCCAGCCCATCTGGGCCGGCGATCTTGGCGATGCAATCGCCACGACCGTCGAGCGCAACGACCTCGCAACGAGGACTCTGGAGCTGGCCGGAGCCGAACGGACCACGATGAACGACGTGCTCGACCGGTTTGCGCGGATCACCGGAAAGGAGCCGCCGCGCGTTCCCGTTCCGAGCTTCCTGGCCAACCTGGGGGCGAAGGCCGCCGGGATGTTCGGGGTGGACCTGCCCGTGAACGAGGGGCAGATCACGATGCTGCTCGAGGGGAACGTGCTCCGGGACGAGACGCGCAACGCCCTGACCGGAGTTCTGGGGCTGACTCCGACGCCACTGGACGAAGGTCTGGTCATGCTCGCCGATGCCCTTCCGGAGCTGACTCCCGGGGAGGGGGTAGGCACGCTGAAGCGGAAGCAGTTCTGGGCGGACATCGTGGGCTCGCCGCTCACCCCCGAGGGATTGTTCGAGGTCTTTCGCAGGCACTTCTCCGAGCTCACGCCGATGACCCTCGAGCTGGGCGCCGAGCCGGGCACGGATGCGGAAATCGACCAGGGAGCGACGCTCACGATGGCGCTTCCCGTGCGGGGAACGGTTCAGGTGCGCGTCGAGGAGATAAACGAGGTTCGCATGACGCTATGCACACTCGAGGGCCATGCGCTCGCAGGTGCAATCCGCTTTCTCACTGAGCAACGGGGCGATGCCGTACGCTTCCAGATCGAGGTGTACGACAGGCCGTCGACGGTGGTGGACTGGGTGATGATGAACCCGATTGGCGGACAGATGCAGTCGCGCACGTGGGAGGAGACGGTGGAGCGCGTTGTGGTCGCAAGTGGCGGACTAGCGGTGAACGGAGTGGAGAAGTCGGAGGCCTCGCTCGACTCGCAGAAGGCCGGTGAGATCGACGAGTGGGTGCAGGACCTGGTGGTGAATCGGAAGCGCGCTGAGCGGGACGGATCCGGTGTTCCGGCGCAGGAGGATCGGGCCCGCCTGTAGCACCAAGCCTGAAAGAAGCGCGGGTTACCTGTCGCCGAAATCGAGGTCGAGGGCGCGCACCTGGCAGTGCTCGCCGCACCCCAGCTTGTACCGGTTGCGCGCGAACCAGCGGTAGAAGCGCTCGGCCAGCGGCCGGACGAAGGGGATGCTGAAAACCCAGGTGATCAGCTTCCCCTTCGGCATCAGGTCGATGATCTGCTCGATCGCCGCTGCGCCCTGCCACGTGTGCCCGCCGGGGCCGATGAGCTGCACCGACTCGACGTACGCGCGTTCGGGAATCCAGGGGAAGCGCAGTCGAACACAACTGTTGTTCGAAGGCAGTATCTCGAGCGTCTCGCCCCGGTCCCAGCCGCGCAGCAGCTTCACCAGGCGGCCGCACACCTTGCACGCGCCGTCGTACACGACGGTGTACGGGCGCCCGGTGGGAACGCAGGGCGCATCCGTGGGCATCCCCTTCACGGCGAAGCGCACCACGGGCACGGTCTTCCTGCCTTCTCCGATCCTGCGGGCGGGCGCGGCTTGGCTCATCCGGTGGTCACTCGTCGTGCGCATGAGTGTGCGCATGCGAGTGCTCGTGGGCGTGCTCGTGCGAAGCGGCATGGCCTGTTGGCGCAGCGCGGAGCTCCGTGGAGATGGACGGAGGATGCTGAAGCGTTGCGTGAACGGTGCACAGGGCCGCCACGCGCTTCGCGGTCTCGACGCGCGCGGGCGGAAGCGACGGCCACTCGAACTCGAGCTTCATGTCGCCAACGCGGTGCGGATTCTCGGCGAACGCCCACGAGACCTCGATGGCGATGTCGTCGGCGGAGATCTTCGCGTTCGAAGCCCACGACGCCAGTACCGAATGCGTGCACACCGCGAGGCTGCTCGCGAGCATGTGGAAGGGCGAGTAGGTCTGGTCGGCCGACTCGGCCTCGATCGTCAGTGGGCCCCATGATCCATCGAGGCGTATCGATTCCTCTGACAGCAGTGTGATTTTCACGATCGGGACATCCTCCGGGAGCGGCCAGCGACCGCCACATGGCGAGAATCGCTCGAGCGTGACGGCGGCATTGTCGCCGGCATCTCCTGCATAGGGTGCAAGGAGTACGCCGAGTGTCAGCGCCCGCGAGGCTGCTGCTGGGTGAGGCAGTGCAGGGTTCCCAGCCCCCAGACCAGGTCCACCGCGTGGATGCCGACGACTTCGCGCGTGGGGAAGAGATCCGCGAGGATGTTGAGCGCAAGCCGGTCCTTGCGGTCGTTGAAGGTGGGCACGATCACGACGCCATTCGCGATGTAGAAGTTCGCGTAGCTCGCCGGGAGCCGCTCGCCGTTCATGATGACGGCGCGGGGGTAGGGGAGTCTGACGATGCGGATCGGCTCGCCCTCGCTCGACGCGTGCTCGAGCCTGCGATGGTTGTCCACGGATCGCCGGTGATTCTCGTCCGCCGGATCGTCCTCGAACGCCAGGGCGACGACGCCGGGCGCGACGAAGCGCGCTATGTCGTCGACGTGCCCGTGGGTGTCATCCCCGACGCATCCTTCGCCGAGCCAGATCGTGCGAAGAATTCCGAGGTATTCCGCGAAGACGCGCTCGTAACCCGGCCTGTCGAGCCCCGGATTGCGCTCCTGGATCTCCGATAGGAGGCACTCCTCCGTGACGAGAAGCGAGCCCGCCCCATCGGTGTCGATCGCGCCGCCCTCCAGCACCACGCGCCCGCCGGTGTCGCGGCTGACGGCCTCGATGAGTGGAAGGCCGGTGATCTCGTGCAGTGCGCGGGGGACTCGCGCGTCGGCGCCGTAGTTGTCGTACTTCGCCCAGGCGTTGAATCGCCAGGCCACGAGGTCGATGCCGCCGTCACCCCTTCGAACCGCCGTGGGTGCGGAATCACGGAGCCACACGCGGTCCGTGCGCAGGAGGTGCAGCCTGTATCCCGCGGGATCGACGTCGTGGGCGGCGAGCATCTTCTGCGCACTCTCTCGAACCTCCTCGTCGTGACAGAGGATCTCGACTCGCTCGTGACGGTGAAGTGCACGCACGATCTCCGCGTACACCCACGGGATCGGTGCGAGCTTGCCTGGCCAGTCGGGCTCGTGATGCGGCCACGCTATCCAGGTCGCCTCGTGCTCCTCCCATTCGGCGGGCATGCGGCGCACCGCGGCTGGAGGCGTGCGCGTACCCGCCGCGGCGTCAGCCGATGTAGCGATTGAGGATCGGTGCATACGCGTCGATCCGACGGTCGCGAAGGAATGGCCAGTTGCGGCGGGTGCTCTCGATGACGCGAGGGTCGCACTTCACCACGAGAACTTCGGGGTCGATGCCGGCCTCGGCGACCACGCGGCCGAAGGGATCGCTCACGAAGGAATGGCCGAAGAACTGGATTCCGTCGGTGCCTTCCTCCTCTTCCTTGCCCACGCGATTCGGCGAGGCGACATAGACACCGTTCGCTATCGCATGCGCGCGCTGCGCCGTGCGCCACGCATCGAGCTGCGCCGGCCCGAAATCCTCGCGCTCTGCCGGATGCCAGCCGATGGCCGTGGGATAGAAGAGGATGTCCGCGCCCATCAGGCTCGTGATGCGCGCAGCCTCGGGGTACCACTGGTCCCAGCAGATGAGAACTCCGATCGTGGCGAACCGCGTGTGGAACACGCGGAAGCCGCCGGAGCTTCCGGCCGTACCGTGGCCCTCGCCGTGGCTCCCGAGCGCGGCGTCGCCGGGAGTGAAGTAGTACTTCTCGTTGTAGAGGGGATCATCGGGGATGTGCATCTTTCGATAGGTACCGAGCAGCGTTCCATCGGCATCCACCACCGCGGCGGAGTTCCTGTACACGCCTGCAGCCTGCCGCTCGAAGATCGGTACGATGATCACGACTCCCAGCTCCGCGGCGAGCTTCTGCATCGCGCTCACCGTCGGGCCAGGAATCGGCTCGGCGAGATCGAAGCGATCGCACTTCTGCGACTTGCAGAAGTACGGCGAGTTGAAGAGCTCCTGGAGGCAGACGATCTGCGCGCCGCGCGCAGCCGCCTCCCGAATTCGCGTGGTGGCGCGGGCTACGTTCGCGGCGATGTCGTCGGTGACGGCCTCCTGCACGAGGCCCACCGTGAATGTCTCCTGCTTCATCTCTTCCCTGTCACTGGACCAACCCGCCCAATGCACGCTCAATGCCCCGGGGCGACGAAAAGTGCCCCGGGGCGCTGGCAATCATCGAGTGGTGTCGGCGGGAGACGGTGAGAGTCTGTCCACCACTTCTGCCAGATCGGTGTAGGCCCTCGCCGCGAGTTGATTGAAGGCGGGAGTGTGGTAGGCGATGGTCCCATCCGGGGCGATGACGAAGAGCGCACGGCTCTCCAGCCGCCTGCCGTCGAACGAGCCATATCGCGATGCGACGGACCCATCGACATCGCTCATGAACAGGAATGGGTAATCGGCATCGCGCGCCCATGAGGCGAGCGTCGTGTCGGCATCGGCGCTGACGCCGAGGACCACGACGTTGCGTCCGTTGTTGAACAGCGTGGCGTACTGATCACGGTACGCCTCCATTTGAACCGTTCAGCCGCGTGTTCGTGCCCTGAAGAAGAATGCGAGGACGACGGTCTTTCCCTTGTAGTCGGACAGGCTCGCCGGCTTCGACAGAAGTCCGTAGCGCGTTGCGCCCGGCAGTGTGAAGTCGGGTGCGATCGCGCCGACCGCGGGCGGCGCGGTTTTCGGTGCGGCCGGCTGCTCCTGGGCGCCGGCGCTCAGGGCAGCGATCAGGCGGGCTGCCGTGGCGAGTGCAAGTTTTCGAGGCATTGCTGGTACTCCCGGTGATGGTGTTGGGAAAGTGGACCCGAAGGTGAGCGAGCGCAACGGCCGTGACCACCCGCCGGCACAGTGGCTGTCCTCCTGATGGGACGCCGCTGCGAGTTAAGCCTGCAAACAGACCCATAACTCGCGGTCCGGCGCATGCCTTGTTTCCGGTTGCCGCCGGGCGGGTCAGCCGGCTCAACCTCAGGAGAACAGCCATGCAGTCAATCCGCCGTCTGATCATGATTCCCGCCGTTGCCGTGTTTGCCGCGTGCGGCGGAAACGACCGCACCGAAGAGCCGCTCGACAGCGGACTCCGGAACGATCTAGCGATGGCCGCGGCCTCGCAGCAGATGCCCCCGCAGTACATGTCGCCCATGGAAATGGGCTACGCGACGCCGGTCGGCTACAGCAACGCTCCGTACGGTTACGGCACCGCGCCCGTTCGGCAGCCGGTTGCGGTGCAGCCGGTATATCGCGCCCCGGCGCC